>DYLE01000012.1 GCA_020722245.1 Desulfonema limicola | reverse complement strand
AACTATCATCGGCTTGAGGTAAACAAGCCCCTTTTAGGGGCAAGACAAGGCCTGGCCCTCTGGGCCAGGATTTTTACTGTTTTATACTGTTTTACCGATCCGGAGTTTCCGACTGCTTTTCCTCCTTGTTGTCAAACGCCTTGAGTATGCGTTCGGCCTTGTATTTGGGAAGCAAAAACGGATACGCGTTCTGGGAGCTCACGGCCGGGTAGGCCTCGTCATTCGGGCCGGTCTGTTTAAAAATAGAAAGGGTCGCGGTTTGATCCCCGCTCAGGGTTAGGGTGAAAACCGGATCGCCCAACCCTTCTTTGGTTTTATCATCGATATAGGACTCGCATTTCAGCCTGACCACCGCATCCAGCAGCTCGTCCACCTTCACTACCGGCTTCCCCTCGGCGTCCTGCCAGATCGTCTCAGGTTCGGTTTTTTGGAGCGGTTTTTTGGGTTTTTCCTCTTTTGATTGTTCCTGCGAGGCAGAAACCGGTTTTTTGCTGACTATCAGGGATGGGCCGTCTTTGCGGGCGATTTGAATCTGCTGGATGGAGGCCTTGTCTAAATCCAGAACGGTTTTGTCCCGGATCTCGTCTTTTGTTTTTTCAAATTTGTTTCTGAAGTTGTCAGCCGCATGGTAGACACGATCATCGTCCGGCAGTTTAATGAAGGTGTGGCGGTAGGAGGGGGCTGTTTTTCCGATATCAAAGGCGCGCACCAGCTTATCCCCGGCCCATGCCTGGACAAGGATTTTATGGTCTGCATCCAGGTCATAGATGTCAAAATTTTTGGACTCGGAGCTTAAAGCGGTCAGCCTCAGATCCGCGATGGCCTTCAATATCGAATCGACCTTTTCCGAATCGGCCGGGTATTTCTCCGGTTCCAGCACCCATCCGTCGTCCTTTTTTTTGAGCTCCATGGTTTTGTCCGTGGCGGATATTTTCACCGCGGTGAGCTCGGAGGTCTTTAAATTCGGCATTTCCGGCAGGCTGTAATGGGTTCGATTGGTCTTGTGAACCAGCAGGTAGGCTACCAGAACAACGATTACGCCGGCCAGAATGAGATACTCTTTTTTCGATTTCATGGTTTCCCTTTTTTGACTTCCAAAGAACTTATATTTTCCCGGTTTGAATAATGAACAAATTCACCCCAGAGAGCACAAAGCACACTGAGAAAAACGCCAGCCTTTCACTTTCTACCTTCAGCCTTCTTTCTCTGTTGTAAAAATATTCAAAAAAAATCCATAAGTTCCTTACTGCAAAAACACCGCAAAGCGGGATTAAAAACTTTTTACGAATGCATCCCTATTGAAACATCGCCTGGATCCGTTTTCGTCGGACCCTTCTGCGCCACCAGACAAACAGGCCGAAGACCACGACAAGGACCGGAAGCCCGCCGATGTTAAACAGCTTGATGAGGCCCTTGGTGGCCCCGGCGGTTTCTTCAAGGGGGTTGAACTGCTGGGTCTTGCTTCTCATGGCTGCGGTCTGATCCCTGCCGTTGAGAATATCGATCAGGTTCAGCACGAACACCGCGTTTGGGCTGATGCCGTCCGGATCCATCAGGCTGTCCGTCAACAGGGCCGAGGACCCCACCAGGCAGATTTTGCCGGGCTTGCCGACGGAAATAAAGCCGCTTTGGCTTTCTATCTTGGATGCCTCGGCGTTTGGCTTTTTAGAATCCTGGTCCTCGGATTCCTGATTTTTCTGCTCCTTGACCGGGATCTGCTTTCCGGTAAAGTAGCTGGGAAACCTCCCCTCGATCAGGTAGGCGATGGGGAAGGATTTAAATTCCTCCGATGATTCCGGGGGGTGAATAAACATCGGGTTTAAGTTGATCCTGCCGGTCATCTCCCAGGAGTCATCCGAGGTGGACATAAGGCGGCTTGCAATCAGTCCGTTTTTTTTGACGGTTTCCTCATCCACGGTGACCGGGGAGCTGTTCATTGTAATCAACCCTTTGATATTTTTCATAAACCCCGGTTCATGGTTGATAAACTCATTTTTGATGATCGGCGCAAAGTAGATGGGCCGCTCGCCCATGCCGGTTTTTTCGGACAGCGGCTGTTTGTAGCAGTTTTTATCCAGGACAAAAGAGGGTTTCACCCGCACCCCGTAATGCGATAGCAGCTTTTCCAGGCCGGTGCTCAGCACCTGATAGGAGTGCCCCATATTAAAGGAGAACTGCTGCTGTCTGGGCTGGGGAATCTCCTTAAAGGCGTCTGTAAAAATGGCAAGGCTGGTGCCCCGCATCAGGGCCTGGTCGATCTGATACAGTTCATAATCCGTAAATGCTTCGGTGGGTTGGGCAATCACCAGGCAGTTTAAGTTTTCCGGAATCGCCCCGTCCTCTGTGAGCGCGATCTGTCGGATGTTGTAGTTTTCCGAGATCAGGCTCTGAAAATTTTGAAGCGGGTCAGCCTGCCGGGCAGGGTCCGGCATCATGCCCGAAAGGCTGGGCGCGCCGTGATCGGCGAGGTATCCCAGGTCCTCGTTTATTCCGATCAGGGTTTCGATATTTTTATCAATCGTGTCTTTTAATGTATCGGTATCGATCATCTCATAGCGGGTGCCGAAGATGGGAATGCGCAACACCTGAATCAGAGGCAACTGACCGGACCTGTCCTTGTATTCTATGATCAGACCGATGCCACCTTCGCCTGCGCTGATTTTTTTTTCAGGGATATCCGGCCATTTCAGGACCATGAGGTGGTATTTGTTTCGAAGTTCCTCCAGGTCTTCGGTTTTGACCGGGTCCGTGTATTCATAGGTTAATTTCCCGTAGTTTTTCTTATTTAATTCATCCACCACCTCCCTGATGCGATCCGGAAGCTGAGGAAGCGAATTTAAATCCATCAAGGGCGCGACCTGGGCCAGAGAGGAAGACATGGCCAGCCGGATTCGGACCTTTTCTGAAAGGCCTACCAGGGCGCTGATTTTACGGTTTAACTTTTCGATCCTGCCGGTGAGCCGGTATTCCAGCCCGTCGGTGGAGGTGATGGCGGGGATCTCTTCAATCAGGTCACCGTGGATCATCACCAGCCCCATGTAGGCCTTTTTAAATTTAACCTCATCCTTTTCAAGCACCCGGATTTCCACGGGATAAATTCCATATCCTTCAGCCAGCTTCTGGTTTTCCTCGGTTTTTTCGCCGGCCCCTTCCTCTTTAGGACTGACATCATAGAACCGGTAGTTGAAATACCGGTTGGCGTAAATGGCGTATTCCTCCAGCAGGTCCCGAAGGTAGCGCTTGGTGGTGTTATGGGGGGCCGGAAGGTTTTCCGTAAAAAACACGTTGATGGTCAGCGGCTCGGAAAGGGTGGAGACCGCTTTTTTGCTGGCCTCGGATAATGAGTAGATCCTGTTTTGGGTAAGATCAACCCTGAAAAACAGGGTGATGCCGGCAAGGTTGATCAGCACGATCACCACCAGGTAAACCAAAAATTTAAAATACGCCTCGGTCTGGTATTTGCCCTTCATCATATGCTCCTTATTTTTTTTTCAGCAGGGAAAGGTAGGTGGCGTAAAGGGCGATAAACATCACTGAAAAAAAGTAAAGGATGTCCCGCGAATCAATAATTCCCTTGGAGATATTCCTGAAATGAAAGTCCGCCCCCATGTATTCAATGATGCTGACAACCGTTTCCGGGAAGAAAAACAGCATCTTGTCGATCAGCGTGAGGGTAAAGCAGATGGCCGCGCCGATGATAAAGGCGATGATCTGGTTTCGGGTGACGGCCGATGCAAAAAGCCCCACCGCTGAAAACGTTCCTCCCAGAAGCAACGCGCCGATATACCCGCCGATCACCGGACCCCAGTCCAGGTCCCCGATCAGCGAGATGGATATGGGATAGGCGATGGTGGGAAGCAGCATGGCGCCGGTCATCGCCACCCCGGCGGCGAATTTCCCCATGATGACGTCGGCGTGGGATACCGGCAGGGTTAAAAGTAGTTCATAGGATCCGAGGTTGAATTCCTCGGAGAACAGCCGCATGCTGATCGCCGGAATGACAAAAGAGAAAATAATGGGAAGAAGGGTGAAAAAATTTCTAAGGTCCGCCTGGTTATAAAGGAAGAAGGTTGAGAAAAAAAACCAGCCGGTGACGATCAAAAAGGTTGAAGTGACGATATACGCCATGGGCGATATAAAATAGTCCTTCAGCTCTTTTTTGAGGATAGGGGTGAATTGCCGCATCTTAGTCCTCCTTGTTGATCCGCCGGGTCAGGTCCCTGAATATCGTCTCCAAGGTCTTGGTTTCCTGCCTAAATTCCATGAGAACCCAGTCGGTGGCCTTGATCTTTCGATAAATCGCTTCGCGCAGGTCCGCTGAAGATTTGCAGTGGACGGTTACAGAAAGCAGGCTGTTGTCCGTCGAATCGATCTTTTCAATTTTTTCAATCCCTTCAATTCTAGACAGGGCCTGTTCAACCTCCTCGATTCCCACATTCAGAAGACTGATGAAAACAACCGCCTCTTTGCCGGCCGATTGCTTGAGCGCCTCGGTGTCGCCGTCCGCCACGATCCTGCCCCGGTGGATGATGACGATCCGGTTGCAGGTGGCCTCGGCTTCACTGAGGATATGGGTGGAAAAAATAATGGTCTTTTCCTGCCCGATTTTTTTGATGATGTTGCGGATTTCCACGATCTGATTCGGATCCAGCCCCTGGGTGGGTTCATCCAGCACCAGGATTTCCGGATCATTCATCATGGCATGGGCCAGTCCGACCCTCTGGTTTAAGCCCTTGGAGAGTTCGCCGATGGTCTTGTGCATGACCTCCTTTAGGCCGCAGAGATCAGCCAGGTGCTTGATCCGGGGATACCTGTCGTTTGGAGGGATTTGTCTGATTTTGGCCACATAATCCAGGTAGTCATAAACCAGCATGTTTTTGTAGAAGGGCGAAGATTCGGGGAGATACCCGATCATCCGTTTGATCTCAATGGGGTTTTGGGTGATGTCGAGCTCCTTGACGTGGATGCTTCCGGAACTGGGGCGCAGGTACCCCGTGAGCATTTTGAGGGTGGTGGTTTTACCGGCGCCGTTGGGCCCCAGCAGACCCAGGACCTCCCCTCTATGAATCTCCAGGCTGATGCCGTCCACCGCGCAGAAACCGTCATAGTACCGGGTCAGGTTTTCCACATGAATCATTGTCCTCTGCTCCTTAATCTTTTGTGTCTTATTCTTGCGTTACAGGGGTGCGGGTTTTGGGTGTATGAAGGCCGGCGGAAAACGTCATCCCTTAAACATTCCAAATGGTCGGTTTATGTTGACCTCCATCGGGGATACCATTCCCTAACATACCTATAAGTAAAAGAACCCCGTGCTTCCGCACAGGGCATTAAAAATCAAATTCTAACTGTATTTGAGTAGGACCTTTTTCTCTGTGTTTATGATATTGGATATATTTCTTAATTGGATCGCTCGCCACTTTATCCTCCGCTCTCCTCACGAAATATCCGTCCTCCCAAAACTCCCCTTTCCCCAATTCCCGCTTAACCTCTGAATGCCGCCGAAAGACCTCCTTCGCACTTATTCAATCATTTCACAATCCCATACGGTCAATATTTCCAACCCGTTTACAGATTCCCTTGCTTCATCCCTCAAAATCCAATTCCGATACTTTGGCGTCCATACAAGATGATAGCTCATATCCTATACTGCATGACTCATCCGTTTAATGCTCATGCAGTCGATTATACAGCACCCTTAAAACCTTTTAAACCCTTTCATTCCCGTGCTTCCGCACGGGGTGGGGAAATTTTCATAAATGAATTCCCCCTTATGTTTCAAAGGGGGAATTCAGGGGGGGAGTTTGGCAACCGTCCAACCGTTTTAGCCACGGTCATGGATCGCCAATACGCCTAACACATAATTCCTAAAATAAGGTTTGTCAATACCCCTTCGGCCCATGTGTTAATGCAATATGATTATGTCACCCCTAAATTGCAATGAGATTATGTCACCCTTTAAAAATTTAAATAAATGGGGCATCTTCTCCTTCAAGGAGGTGCTCAATGCAACAGGTGGTGACATTAACCATGAAGTTGGGTTAATGTCCACTCGTCCGACGAACACGCCGTCGGCGATTTCACGTGTTCTTTTCACCAGCAGTCTGATCGGCCGGGTGATCCGTGAGGCAAGAAACCGGCTAAACAAATAGGCCAGAATAATGGAGCAAATCAGTAAAATAATACCGGCGATGCGAATGGCGCGAAATTTCCGGTTCACCTCATCGGCGCGCAGATCAATTCCAATCAGATAATTCCCCTGGCCGTTTTTTAAAGGGGCATAACCGGACAAAAAGCATCCCCATTCGTCGCACAAAATCTTTTGATCGGCGGTCAGCCTCGTAAATCCTCGATGAAGGTTCGGAACCGAGGCCGTGTATTTTCTTCCGGGAAGGGATTGATCTGGTGATGTGTCGGAATCAATAACAAAAACGACGCCGTCGTCGCCTTTGCGCATCACATAGATAAAGGCGATATCCTTTTTTTAAAATCCCTTAAAAGCTGAAGGTATTTCTGATAGGAAGGTCTGGTCACGTCTTCCGGCTCCCGAATCTCGATAAGCTCGCCCGCGTCAATCACACGGCTGATGATTGCCGCGCTGTTCATCAAACGGGCCCGAAGGCTCAAAAAAAGATTGTTCACCGCGCTATAATAAAAAAAAGGTCCCGATACTTCCGGAAACCAGCAGCACGGCAAGGAAATGACTATAAAAGAGCTTTCTTTGAATCGTAACTTGCATCCGCATTTTTCCTGCTACACAATTTAAATTCCACCCAGGCCTTCCCTTGATATTTACCTCATACCATGAAGATAGCGGAATCGTCTATTACAAATCGGGGGGTAATCCCAAATCCATTTTGAAAAAACGTTAATTCCGCCGCAGAATCAAGCCCATATGAATTTATCCCAGCAGGTTATCCAGGGCCATCATGATGATAAAGCCGGTGAGCAGCCCATAGGTGGCGGGCCGGGATTTGCCCTCGGAATGGGTTTCCGGAATGATTTCCTCGCTGATGACAAACAGCATGGCGCCTGCGGCAAACGCCAGGGCAAAGGGCAGCACCGGGTGAAACAGGGTGACCGCGCCGGCACCCAGCAGCCCGCCGACCGGCTCCACCATGCCGGTTGCCGCGGCGATGCCCAGGGCTTTCCAGCGGCTGTAGCCCAGGCCGATGAGCGGCAGGGCCACGGCCAGGCCCTCGGGTATGTTCTGCAGGCCGATGCCGATGGCCAGGCTGATGCCGGCGCCCACATCGCCGGTGCCGAACCCCACGCCCACAGCCATGCCTTCCGGAAAGTTATGGATGGTGATGGCGATGACAAACAGCCAGATCCGCTTCCATCTTGACGATGGGCCTTCCGGGCCTTTGATGAAATGCTCATGGGGCATCCTCTTATCAATAAGGTCCAGAAGAAAGCCGCCGCAGAGGATACCGGCCATGACCACGAACACCCCGTAGCCCGGCCAGAGCAGATCTCCGTTTTCAATGCCGGGGATGATCAGGGAAAAGGAGGTGGCCGCCAGCATAACCCCGGCGGAACCGCCCAGCATGACACATACGGTTTTTCGGGACACCGCGCGGACAAACAAAACCGGCAACGCGCCGGCTGCGGTGCCCAGCCCGGCCAGCAGGCTGGCGATAACGCCGTAGATAAACAGGGTCATATCAGATATCCAGCACGTTCACCTCCAGCGCGTTGTTCTGGATGAAATTTCTTCGGGGTTCCACCTCGTCGCCCATAAGCAAGGTGAAAATATCATCGGTGTCCACGATGTTTTCCACCTTGACCTGAAGAATCCTGCGGGTTTCCGGGTTCATGGTGGTTTCCCAGAGCTGATGGGGGTTCATCTCCCCAAGCCCCTTGTAGCGCTGAATGGTTAAGCCTTTTTTCCCTTCCTCGATCAGGTGATGAATCAGCTTTTCCTTGTCCTCCACGACTATTGGATGGGCGTCTTGTTCTTTGCTGGACACCTCAAACGGCGGATTGTCGTATTTTATGATTTTATTATACAGTACCAGGGCTTTCTGATACTCCGAAGAATACACCAGACCCCTTCCAATCCTAAC
Organism: Desulfonema limicola; assembly: GCA_020722245.1. GTDB lineage: Bacteria > Desulfobacterota > Desulfobacteria > Desulfobacterales > Desulfosalsimonadaceae > DYLE01. The sequence continues at coordinate 15,075 of DYLE01000012.1, read as the reverse complement.
CGAAGACCTGCTTTTACTGGAAGCCCCTTTAAACAGGTGGTTTAATACATCCATCTCCGAGAAAACCACATTCATTTCATAGATGCCTCGCTCAGGGTTCCATTCCATCTGTTCGACCTCGTATCCGTTCTTACAAATCAGATCTTTCAAATGATTCATTTTTTCTTCACTCTGAAGAAAGGAGGTGTTGGAAACCCCGTTTTGAATCATCAGCGCCACAAGGTCGGCATAAACTCCCTGCTTCTCCATCTTTTTTAATACCGCAAAAAAATCCGCCAGGTTGGTGATATGGAGATACAGGCTGTGCCCGGAAAGGGTGGTACCGTTTCCCCCCATCCTAACCACCACATCGTTGCACGCCCGTTTGAGGATATACTCGGTGTATTCCCGTTCATCCTTTAAATAGGTCTCGCTCTTTCCCTTTCCCACCTTAAAAAGCGGCGGCTGGGCGATATAGAGGTATCCTTTATCAATGATCTGGGGCATCTGCCGATAAAAAAAGGTGAGCAACAGGGTTCGAATATGGGATCCGTCCACATCCGCATCGGTCATGATGATTACCTTGTGATACCTTATCTTTTCAATATTATACTCCTCGCTGCCGATGCCTGTTCCCAGGGCGGTGATGATGTTTTTGATCTCATCGCTGTTTAACAGCTTATCAAAACGTGCCTTTTCCACGTTTAAAATCTTTCCCTTAAGGGGAAGGATGGCCTGGGTTTTTCTGTCCCTGCCGGTTTTTGCCGATCCGCCGGCCGAATCCCCTTCCACAAGGAACAACTCCCTGTGTTCCGGCTCTGAGACCTGGCATTCCGCAAGCTTTCCTGGAAGCGTCGCATCCAGCAGGGAGCCCTTGCTTCGGGCCAGGTCTCTGGCCCTTCTCGCTGCATCCCTGGCCCGGGCCGCATCCACGGCCTTTGCCACGATTTTTTTTGAAATACCCGGATTTTCTTCAAAAAATATACTTAATTTTTCATGAATCAGGGACTCGACAATCCCCTTTACCTCGCTGTTTCCAAGCTTTGTTTTGGTCTGGCCTTCAAACTGAGGGGATTTGATCCGCACGCTGATGATGGCGGTCAGCCCTTCCCGAACATCATCCCCGCTGATTTTGGCCTTGTTGTTTTTTTTCGAATCGATATTCGCCACATACTGGTTGATGGCCCGGGTCAGGCCGGTTTTAAACCCGATCAGATGAAATCCACCTTCAATCGTATTGATATTATTGGCAAAAGAAAATATAATCTCATTAAAGGTATCGTTATATTGAATCGCCATCTCCACCTGAATATCGTTTTTCTCCCCTTCGATAAAAATCGGCTCATGCAGAGGGGTATGGCGGCGATTCAGGTATTTCACAAAAGCGATCAATCCGCCTTCATAACAGAACACATCCTTTTCATCGGACCGCTCATCCTCAATGGTGATGGTCAACCCCTTGTTCAAGAAGGCCAGTTCCCGAAGCCGCTTTGACAGGATCTCATAGCTGAACTCATCGGTGGTGAGTATGCTGGTATCCGGCTTAAACCTGACCTTGGTCCCCCTTTTTTGGGTGTCTCCGGTTATCTTTAGCTCGCACTGCTTGATCCCTTTGGAGTAAGTTTGATAATAAATTTTGCTATTTAAATATACCTCCACCTCCAGAAGTTCCGATAGGGCGTTGACCACCGATATGCCCACACCATGAAGCCCTCCGGAAACCTTGTAGGAATCATGATCAAACTTTCCGCCGGCATGCAGCTTGGTCAACACCACCTCCAGCGCCGGTATTTTCTCTGTTTTATGAATCCCCACCGGTATGCCCCGGCCGTTGTCCTCAACACTTACACTTTTATCCGTGTGAATGGTCACGTCAATCCGGTCGCAGTAGCCGGCCATGGCCTCATCAATGCTGTTGTCCACAATCTCGTAAACCAGGTGATGAAGCCCTTCTGAGCCCACATTACCGATGTACATGGCCGGACGCAGGCGGACCGCTTCAAGCCCTTTTAAAACATTGATATTATTTTCATCATAGGTATAGGGTGTTTTATTCATATCTTCATCGGCATGATCACGTTTAAATAGTTGGTGTCATTTTTGTTCTTATCGCGGATTTTACAGGGAAGCTCCCGGTCTTTAATATTTAACAAAACCGTATCCCCTTTAATAAAGCCTAAGGCTTCAATGAAGTATTTTGGATTAAAGGCCGCTTCAATGGGCTCCCTCTGGTAGATGATTTCGATTTTCTCCATGGATTCGCCCACCGTCGGGTTCACCGCCTTGATGATCAGCTCGTTGTTTTCCAGGCGGAAGTTAACCCCCCGGTACTCTTCAGAGGTAACAATGGCCATTCTTTTTAACATCATTAAAAGCAAATCTTTGTTAAATGCCACATCAAACTCTTCCTCGATCCTTAAAAGATCGGCATATTCCGGAAACGTTCCAAAAAGCAGATTGATAATAAGGGTTTCATTATCTTTTTTGACGATAAAATGATTGCCCTTTACCCCGATTTCAACCATTCCCTCGGGTTCAAGAAATTTGTTCACTTCGCTTAACCCTTTTTTAGGAATAATGATGCCTTCCCCCTGCTGAAACCAGGAGCTGCTGTCGCATACATAATCGATTTTTGAAAGCCGTCGGGTATCCGTAGATACCAGACGGATGAGGTTTTCGCCTTCCTCGGATATCCTTTCAAGGCTGACGCCGATCATGTGCTCCCTTTTTTCACTTCCTGGGACGCTGATGATGATGGAACTTTCGATCATCCGTTTAAAACAGGCAGAATCTATTTTTATAAAGGGGGTTTCGTCGACCCTTGGGATTTCGGGAAATTCCTCCGGATTCATGCCGATCAAGTGGTAGTTGAGTTTTTCCGAGGTGATTTCAATCCATCGGTTTTCTTTTTCCTCGATCAATATCTGGTCGTTTGGAAACATTCTTACGATTTCGTTTAATTTTTGGGCACTGACGGCAATTGCACCCTCTTTTTCAATGGTTGCCGAGTAAACCCCTTCAAAGCCGGTTTCAAGATCCGTCGCCGATAAAATGATTTTGTCTTGATCCGTCTTGATCAGCACGTTTTCCGTTATAACCAGGCTTGATTTGCGGCTGGTGATTCCCTGCATTTTTGATAAAACATCTGTTATTTCTTTTTTATCTATTATACACTTCATATAATTATTTCTTATGAATAGGATTAAAATATAATATTCGGTTGAAAACCCCAATAAGTTTTCAACTATTTGATAATAAAAAGATATTTTTTAAAATTCAGGTATAAAAACTGTGTTGTTTTTCGTGTACAAAACGGGGTTTTTGAACCCTTCTGATCCCGTGGTTTAAAACTATTCATTTCCTGACAAAATATCAATATAAAAATGGGGACAACTCAGGGCACATTCGATGAAGAACGGGTTTAAAGCATTTTATTTTAATTACCTGTGGTGGATTTGGCAGACCATTCTGGTTTTGTTGACCGTGTTTTTTTTCATATTGGGCATTCAGGTTTTTATTTACGCCTATCAATTGAAGAATCCCTATGATTTTATTTTAACCTTTTTTGCCTCCAATCTGATGATACTGATAAGCGGAGTGTTGTTTATCGGTCTTGTTTATCGAATGATGGGGGTGTATCGCCTAGTCTATCAAAAGAAAGGAGAAAAGAAAAAAACACCTCTTAAAAACTGATGGAACAGTAAAAAGTCAAAGCTGTTCGCTTCGTGAGTCTTTCGGGACGCGATTTGCATTGAATGCTAAATTGCAAGAACTCGGCGCAAGCGCCTCAAACAGCTTGCAATTTTTAACGCATTCAACGCAAACCGCTTATTTCCCCGAAAGCCTCAATCTCGCTCACAGCTGACTTTTTACCAATGCATCAAAAACTAATAGGCCAGGTAAAACAGCATGCCGAAAAAATGCAGGATGCTTCCCCCCAGAACGAAAAGATGCCAGACCGCATGATGGTAAGGCAGTTTTTTGCAGGTGTAAAAAACGATCCCCAGTGTATAGCAAAATCCGCCCATTACGATCCACTTCATCATGCCATTCGGAAGCATCTCCAGCATGGGTTTTACAGCGATCATCGCAAGCCACCCCATAGCCACATAGAGGCTTAAGGAAACAGCCTTGAATTTTCCGATAAACAGGGTTTCAAAAACGATTCCCAGCACCGCCATCGTCCATATCAGTGAAAAAAGCGTCCATCCCCAGGGACCGCGCATGGGAATCAGGGTCACCGGCGTATAGGTGCCCGCGATCAGTAAAAAGATGGAGGAGTGGTCCATCAACCTGAAGAATTTTTTTACCCTTACATGGGTCAAGGAATGGTAAAGAGTTGAAGCGAAATAAAGAAGAAAAAGGGTTGCGCCGTAGATGCTGAAGCTGACGACACGCCAGGCATCCCCATACTGACTGGCAAAAACAATCAGGATCGCCATGGCCGCAATGCTCAGCGCCGCTCCCATGCCGTGGGTGACGCTGTTGGCGATCTCTTCACCCAGGGCGTGGCGATTTGTCGTGGCGGTTTGTGCGGTTACGCTTTTGGATACCATTTTTATCTGCGACAGGCTGTAAATACCGGAAAATCAGTTTTTGAATATATCGCAGGGATTCGCTTTTAAGTCAAGTTTATCTATTCAGCCGTCAATTCCCTATGAATCCGCTCCATCCAGTCCGGCATGCGTATGGGGTTTATCTGCATATACCCTCGGGTATAGGGTTTTAGATCAATGATGGGGCTGCCGTCCACCGCTTCCAGTCCTTTGACCTTGAGTATATTCTTTTCTCTTGAAAGCAGCGCTACGGCTGAAACCAGAACAGGGTTGGGCCGGGCCGGGCTGCAGGTGGCGAAAATCCCCTGAATCGGAAGGTCCTGTCGTCCCATGGGGTGCACCTTTTTGAGCTGCCGCCGGGCCGGATCCAGAAGATGGGGCCAGTAGAGCACCAGGATATGTGAAAAGTCCTCGATGCCGTCAAGCAACTCCTCCCAGCAGGGTTCGATGACCAGCTCGGAAACCAGGTTTTGATTGTGAAGATATTCCGTCCTGATTTTATCCATCCGCTCGGTGAGCGTCAGGTCCGAATCCTTGGCGCAAAGCATGGGGGCCTTGATGGCGCTTCGCACCACGCCCACCGGGGTGAGTTGGATCGGAGAACACCCGATTGGCTCGGTTTTCATGATTCCTCCGGATTGCCCTGTTCGCTCAGCAATTGGTTTACATTTCCAGTGAAACGGTCAGCATGGTGGTAAACGGCGCACCCACGTAATAGCTGGTCGCACCGGCCCGGCTGTCATCCATGGCATTGATATACGAGACATACTCATCGTTAAACAGATTAATAAATTCCAGCGATATTTTCAAGGCATCGACAAAGGCAAGCTCCTTTTTGGTGTAGCCGAGCTTTAAATCCACCACCGTGTAATCATCGATTTTTTCTTTATTTTCCGCATCCCCATACCGGCTGTCCAGGTAACGAACCATGGGAATCACCTCAAACCCGCCCCAGGTAAAGATCAACCCGGATTTTACCATCCATTCGGGGGTGTCCACCACCTGATTGTTCTTGGTGTTTAAGGTGGCTCCCGCATAGGTCAAATCATCGTCATAGGTGAGGATGGTGTAGGTGGGATTTAAAAAGAAGGTCAGGTGCTCCCCGAAAAAGAAGTTGGCTTCAAGCTCGACCCCATAGCCGGTGGCGTCCCCGACATTTTGATAGTAGTTGACCCCTTTTTCGCCCACCCGTGGATCATAGACGGTGGTCAGCAGGTCCTTGTGTTTGGAATAAAACAAGGCCGGCCGGAATTCCATCCAGGGGTTTTGAAGCCGGGCGCCCACCTCAAAATTATCAGAGACCTCCATGTCGTAGCCCCCAAACAGATCATCCAGGGTGATGCCTGCCGCCTGAAAATCGGATCGGTAGGTGTTGTATACGTTGATTAAAGGCAGATAGGCATAGGGCCGTATCTGATTCCGTCCGTAGCTGGTATACAACTCCATTTGGTCGGCCAGGCGGCAGCGGATACCAACGGTGGGGAGAAGCTGGTCATAGGTCTCTTCGCTGCGGTACAGATCGGGCGATTTGACCAGCTCATACTTTGGAGGGGCCGCGGTATACCCCTGGCTTTCGGGCTCCTTGTAGTAGAAGTATTTAAGACCGGCCTGCCAGTCGAATTTTCCGGTCCTTCCGGCCAGCCTGACATACGGGCTGTGAACAATCCCGTTGCCGTCGTTATCCATATACATTCCATACCCTTTGAAATCCAGGCTTTCCACATCGTAGAACTGGGTGCGGATGCTCATGTCCGAGGATTCAACCCAGTAGCCGAGCGAGGCCGTGGCCCAGGAAAAACGGGATTCGATCTGGGAAATCAGGCCGGATCGTTCAATGTCCCGAATCCGTTTCTGAACGCTACCCCCTTTGGAGGCGACGCCTTCCAGAATCTTGGAATCTTCATCGGAATAATAGGGCTTAAGCTTTATGGAAAAAATATCCGAGAAGGTATACGGAATCACCGAAAGAAAATCCCGGTTTAAATAATCGCCCCGGTTGTATTTATAGTAATTAATGTCTTCCGATGCCGTTCCGGTGAGGTGTTGGTTGTAGTCGTTATCGTAGTTGTCGCCCAGATCCCCCACCTCCGTGTAGGTTAATGGTTTGTACAGGTCCTGGGACAGATCGTTATAATTGAAATAAAAATAGATTTCATCCTTTTCGGTGATGGGCTGGGAGACCATGATCGCGGCGTTTTTACGCGGGCCGAGGTCTCCGGGGCCTTTCCATTTATCCGCATCGGCGTAGGAACCGGAAACCGACAGGCGGGTCCCCACGGTAGGAATCTTTCCGGAATCCAGCCGCAAAAAGGTTCGGGTATAGTTGTTTTCCCCGAGCCCCTGTTTGAAGTCCACGCCGGGCGTTTTTTCGGGCCATCGCGGCCGAAGCTCCATGGCGCCGCCCCTGGCCCCCACGCCCGTGCCCAGGTCCGCGGGCACCGCGCCTTTATAGACGGCGATGCTGTCGAAGTTTTCCGTGTCATAGAGGTATTCCCTCGGCCCCATGGGGTTTCCCCCCCAGCTGGGGACCCCTTCCACGGTCATGGCTCCGAGGTATCCCCGCACCCCGCGAATCCGAATGTTTTTCTGCTCGGCCCCAAGCCCATAGGGATCAACACCCTCCACGCTGACCCCGGGCAGCACATTGACCGCCTCATACACGCTGACCCCGGCCTTGGTGCCCTGGGCCTCGATCCCTTCTTTGGTGATTTCGCTGCCGGTATAGACCGTCTCACTGGTTTGTTTGGTGGGCTTGATCAGGGTTTTTCCCGTGACCACGATCTCATCAAGCTCTACTGCGGGTTCATCAGCCAGGGCGGCCGGGCCGGTTAGAAGAACAGTGCAGAAAATTGCAATCATCATCGCGTTTTTCATTCAACACCTCCATCAATCATTAATTTTTATTCAACTTTTCGTTTTGTTTTGTAGATCATCCGCGTCTCATCCTTCGAGGAGGTGTTGGGTGTCACGGCAGTATGATCATCTCCATAAAACAAAAAAAGCCGGGCAAGCCTGTGCGGACAAATCCGCACAAAGCCTTCCTGGCTTTTATTATGAAACCGACTGCTTTAAAAGGGGTGCAACTGCATGCTGCACATTAGGATGTCATCAGTTAGCATAATAAGCTTTTGAGTGTCAAGCAAAAAATTTTATGCCGGGCTTTACTGAAGGAATGCTCTTACCCCGCTTTCCCCTGCTGTTAAAAAGCGGCCAGGGTGAAGCCGTTTTCCTCAAAATGCCTGTCAAAGGCAAAAGCGCATTCGATCTGAAGTGCTTCCATGATTTCAAAACTTAGAGCATCCACGAGGCTGATACTTCGTTTATTTTGAGCAGTAAGGCGCTGCACGGCCTTTGCGTACCATTGGTCATCCACCCAGACAATTTCAAGCAGGGGAAAGATTTTTGAATTAAAATCATTCACCGGCGATAGTCCGATACGGCTTTGCAAAAGCGCCGTGGTTTCAACAAGGACAAAGGAACTGGTCACCAGTTGAACGTTGTTTTCCGCAAAGTAGGTAAAATTTTCCCTGGCTCTGGTATGCATGAAATCGTTTTTCACCATCAGGGCAAAAAGTCCTGAGGTGTCGGCAAAAATATTCATGATTCAAATGCCTTATCAAGGTATCGATCATGTTCGACGGATATATCGGGCTGCTCTGTTTCATATGACCCGACCACAGAAAGAGCCTGCCGGTATTGTGATGCGCGATTCGGTTTGCCGGTTGCCAGAAATCGGTCAACCGCAAGGCGGATTAGAGAGGCAACAGATTCATTGGTTGAGACGGCCAGGTCCTTTAATCTTCGGGCTTGATCCTTGGTTAGTTGAATTTGAGTGCGAACCATGGTATTCACCTTATAGTCATGTTATCGTTTTTGATGTTATGATTACATTTTTTGGTTAGGCTGTCAATGATTTCTTTGTGCAGCCAACTGCGCCCTGTTCAATTCATTTTTTATTTTAGAGCCTCTTTAATCCGGGCCATGGCTTTTTCAGTGTTTTCATAGGTGTTAAAGGCGGAAAACCGCACATACCTCTGTCCGCAGGCCCCAAACCCGGCGCCCGGGGTGCAGACCACCCCGGCCTTTTCAAGCAGAAACTTAAAAAATTCCCAGGAGTCCATTTGAGTATCCACCCAGATGTAGGGGGAGTTGATTCCGCCCACAGGGGAAAACCCCAGCTGTTCCATTCCCTGACGAATCCGTTCGGCGTTTTTTAAGTAGAACCTGATAATATCCTTGACCTGGCGTTTTCCCTCGTCGCTGTAAACCGCCTCGGCCGCGCGCTGGATGGGGTAGGACACCCCGTTGAACTTGGTGGAATGCCTGCGGCTCCATAGGGAATGCAGCTCATGGGGGCTTCCGGTCTTGTCATAGGCCCGGCATTTTCTGGGAACCACGGTAAAGGCGCAGCGGGTTCCGGTAAACCCGGCGGTTTTGGAAAAGCTTCTAAATTCCACCGCAACCTCTTTCGCTCCGTCTATTTCGTAGATCGAATGGGGAATCGTTTCATCCTGAATAAAGGCCTCGTATGCCGCGTCGAACAGGATCAAGGCTTTGTTTTTTCGGGCATAATTCACCCATTCGGTGAGGGCGTCTGCGGTAATGGTGGCGCCGGTGGGGTTATTGGGAAAGCACAGGTAAACCAGGTCTACGGGCCGGTCCGGAATCTCTGGACTGAAGTGGTTGGCCTGGGTGCATTCCAGGTAGATGATGTTTTGATACCGGCCGTTCTCAAGCCCTCCGGTTCGTCCGGCCATCACATTGGTATCCACGTAAACCGGATAGACCGGGTCAGGCACCGCCACCGTTATCTCCTGGGCCAGGATTTCCTGAAAGTTGCCGGTGTCGCATTTGGCCCCGTCGCTCACAAAGATTTCCTCCGGAGAAATATCGGCCCCCCGGGCCTGAAAATCGTTTTGGGCGATCGCCTGTCTTAGAAACAGATACCCCTGTTCCGGGCCGTACCCCCTAAAGGTGGCGTCGTCGGCCAGCTCATCCACGGCCCGGTGAAGCGCTTTGATGCAGGCCATAGGAAGCGCCCGGGTGGCATCCCCGATCCCGAGCTTTATGATCTCCCGGTCCGGATGGTTTTTCTGGTATTCATTCACCCGGGCTGCGATGCCCGAAAAAAGATAGGAGGCCTGAAGTTTCAGGTAGTGTTCGTTGATTCGAATCATGGTGTGACGCTCCTGCTTCAATTCAATGGGTATTCGTCCCAAGACGCATGGTTGCTTAATGCGTTGATGTTGGCGTACCATATCCTATTTTTAAATAATTTAAAAGCCCGTTCAAATCGAAGCTTTTTGAAATTATTGAGCCCGCATTCCTGCTTGACAGGGTTGCCGGATTTTACATAGGCTAGGCGACAGGCTGAGGAAGGATGTTGGGTAAATAACCAGGAAATCATAAGGCGGAATCTACAGGAGAAAACCATGCTGGAGGAGTGTATTCAAGACGACATCAGGATTGTAAAGCTTGTCAACGGAAAAACAAACCCGTTAACCCGGGAGATGCTTTTGCGTTTAAAAGAAATTGTCCATGAAGCGGATAACAACCCGTTGCCCAAAGGGATTATTCTTACCGGGTCCGGGCGGTTTTTTTCAAGCGGGTTTGATCTGCCGATTTTCACCGGCTTTAAGGATCAGAAAGAGGCCTGCGAATTTTTTGAGATGGAAGAGGATGTGCTGGTCTCTTTGTTTGCCTGCAGCAAACCGGTGGTTGCCGCGATTAACGGGCATGCCGCAGCCGGTGGCCTGATTTACTCCATGGCCGCGGACTACAGAATTGCCAAGGATCATCCGAAGATCAAGATCGGAATGACCGAGATCAAGATCGGGCTGCCCCTGACTTTGGCCCAGGATGAGGTGATGCGCTTCGGCTTTGATTCCAGTCTCAAGTTTCGGGATGTGATGTTTTTTGCGGAAATGGTCGATGTGTATAAGGCCAAAGAGCTGAAGCTGATCGATGAGGTGGTGGAAGAGGACCGGCTGATCGAACGGGCCAAACAGGTGATCCGTCTTTGGATCGATACGCCCAACCGTCCGTTTATTCAGATGAAAAGGCTGATGCGGATGGATACGGTTCGCCGGATCAGAAAAAAATTAAAAGAGGAAAACTGGCAGGAAGGGATGAGCTGTTTTTTCAAGGATGATGTGCGTCAGGCCCTGGAGTTTGTCCATGCCAGCATGCAGTAGATCGGGCGGCTGCGATGCAAGAGGTGTTATTAAAGGATATTCTGCCCCTGGTGGAAAAACCCAGCCGCTATCTGGGAAACGAGGTCAATGCCATTCACAAGGACCCGGGCGCGGTTCGGCTTAAAATCGCCCTGGCCTTTCCGGATCTCTATGATATCGGCATGTCTCACCTGGGCATGCAGATCCTCTATCATATTTTAAACAAGGATCCGGATATCTTGGCGGAACGGGTGTTTGCTCCGGGCCTGGATATGGCGGCGCAAATGAAGGGGGCCGGGGTTCCCTTATCCTCCCTGGAGAGCGCAAGTCCCCTGTCCCGGTTTGATATCATCGGGTTTAGCCTACTTTATGAGCTCAATTACTCCAACGTCCTGATGATGCTGGAGCTTGCCGGCATTCCGTTTCGCGCCGCTGCTCGGGACGCCGCTTTGCCGCTGGTGATCGCCGGAGGCCCATGCACGGTCAACCCGGAGCCGGTGGCTGATTTTTTTGACGCCATGCTGGTGGGCGACGGAGAAACCGCCGTTATTGAAATGGCCCGGACCTGGATGGCCTGGAAAGAGGGGGGAAGCCGGGACAAGGCCGAGCTGTTAAAATCCTGGGCAAAGATCGCAGGCGTGTATATTCCCTGCTTTTTTGAGCCACGGTATGATGCATCAGGATTTCAGACGGTTAGACCCATAATGCCCGGTTATGCTCGAGTGGCCCGGAGGATTGAGCCGGATCTGGACGCAGCGCTTTTTCCGGACGCCCCGGTGGTTCCTTACGGCAAACCGGTTCATGACCGGCTTCGGCTTGAGGTGGCCCGGGGCTGCACTCGAGGATGCCGGTTTTGCCAGGCCGGAATGATTTACCGCCCGGTCCGGGAGCGGTCTTTGCAAAACCTGCTTTCCCTGGTTGACCGATCCCTGTCGGCCACCGGATACGATGAGGTTTCACTGCTTTCTCTGAGCACCGGGGATTACGGATGCCTGACCCCGCTCATGCAGCAGCTGATGGGTCAATATGCGGATAAACACCTTTCAATCTCCCTCCCCTCCTTTCGAGCCGGCACCCTGAGCCCTCATCTGATGGAACTGATCCGGCAAGTGCGCAAAACCGGTTTTACCATCGCACCTGAGGCTGGAAGCGAGCGGTTAAGGAGGGTGATCAACAAGACCCTGTCCGAAAAAGAGGTGATCGATACCGTCACCCATGCCTTTGCTTTAGGGTGGACACTCATCAAGCTTTATTTCATGATCGGTCTTCCCACAGAAACCGACGAGGACATTCTTGCCATTGTCGATCTGGTGGAAAGGATCCGGCGGGTCCGGTCCAGGGGCAAAAGGCCTCCGTCTATAAATGTCAGCGTCGCCACCTTTATTCCCAAGCCGCATGTGCCCTTTCAGTGGGCGTCCCAGATCTCTCTTCTCGAATCAAGCGAGAAGCTTTTCGGCCTGCGCAGCCGCCTGAAAATCCCCGGGGTTCAGTTTAAGTGGCAGAAACCCGAAGCCAGCCTTCTGGAGGGGCTCTGGGCCCGGGGCGATCGGCGGCTGTCTTATCTGCTTGAGATCGCCTACGCCAAGGGCTGCCGGTTTGACGGCTGGACGGATATGTTCCGCTACGACCTATGGGAGGCCGCCTTTGCGGATGCCGGCATTGATCCTGATTTTTACACCACCCGCAAAAGGCGGCTTGAGGAACCCTTGCCCTGGGAGCATATTGATGTGCGGGTATCAAAGACGTATTTACTATCCGAATACGACAAGGCCATGACCGAAGACCAGACCGGTGATTGCCGGACCGGGGAGTGCCAGGGGTGCGGGGCCTGTGATTTTAAAACTATTATGCCCAGAACCTACGCGCCCGATATGGAATCTTCACCTTCTGTTTTGGCGGGCAGTCGCGCCGAAACAGAGCCTGTAAATATTCGTGTTGAGGTGATATACGCCAAATCCGGCCCGGCGAGGTTTTTCGGGCACCTTGAGCTGGTGAATATTTTTTTTCGGGCCATTCGGCGGGCGGGCATACCGATAAGGTTCACGGAAGGGTTTCACCCAAAGCCGAAGATCTCTTTTCATGACCCGCTTCCTGTGGGCATGGAAAGCCAGCGGGAGTCTTTTTATATGACGGTCATGGGAAGGGTCGATCTGGTCCAAATGGCCGCAGACTTAAACGCCGGGCTGCCCGACGGGCTTTTTGTGTTACAATGCGCATTGGCGGCATCCGATCCTGGCTTCCGCGCTTCGAATGGGGTCGCCTACACCGTGATGCTGTCAGACGGCGCGTTTGATCCGCTTCGGCTTGATGCGTTTTTAAATGCCTCCGAATGGATTTTTCATCAAGAGCGGCATAAGGGGGGAACCCGGCGGATCGATCTGAAAAAAGCGGTATCCGGTATAACCCTGCAAACCGAGAACAGGCTGTGGATGCGGCTTAACCCTGCAAACGGACAGGGGCTTCGGCCTGCTGAGGTGGCCTCCGAAATATTTCATCTTTCGGAGGGTTGTATTCGACAGGCGGTCATCGTTAAAACCATTGAAAAAGAGGCCCCGGCTGTTTTGCCGTGAAAAGAGGCGGGCCGGTTAGGTATCCACCCATTATCCTGAAATAATAAAGGCTGGTTTTTATGTCAAAGGAGCTGGTAATCAATGCCATAGGCCCGGAAATCCGGGTGGCTCTTCTGGAGGACGGCACCATCGTTGAGCTTTACGTGGATCGAAGAGACGAGACGAACATTACCGGCAATATTTACAAGGGGCGCGTTCAGCGGGTGCTTCCGGGAATGCAGGCGGCTTTTGTCGATATCGGGCTGAACCAGGCCGCGTTTATTTACGTGGATGATGTCATGAATGGAAGGAAAAACGGAAACTTTGAGCGGGTCTATCTCTCAAACGATTCCATCGAGGAGGAACAAGACGGCACGCCTGAAGATAAAACCGAGGGCTTTGAGGCCGGGGACACCGTTGTGGCCGGCGCGGCGCCGGATATTTCCATTGAGGAACTGCTTCGGGACGGACAGGATATTCTGGTGCAGGTGGCCCGTTCCCCCATAGGGAGCAAGGGCGCCCGGCTGACCTCCTTTATTTCCATTCCGGGCCGGTATCTGGTTTTGATGCCCACCGTGGATCATATCGGGATTTCAAGGCGCATCGTGGATGAGGCTGAACGGATGCGGCTGAAAGAACTGGTGATGTCGCTTCGCGCCGAGGGTTTCGGCTACATTGTCCGCACCGCTGGAGAGGGGGTTTCCGAAGCGACCCTGATCAAGGAAATGGAATTTTTGACCAACCTGTGGTTTGATATTCAAAAAAGGTTCCAGTCTGCGGCCGCCCCTTCGCTTTTACACGAGGAGCTGACCGTGACCCTAAGAAGCGTGCGGGACCTGCTGGCCCATGAAGCGGACAAGGTGACCATCGATTCCAGGACGCTCTATGCCTCGGTTCTGGATTTTGTCGAAAAATTCAGCCCCAGGCTCAAGGGGTCGGTCTCCCTGTATTCAGGCACCGAGCCGATCTTCGACGCCTATAACCTGGAGGTCGATATCGGCCGCGCCTTAAAGAAAAAGGTCTGGCTGAAGTGCGGTGGGTACATCATTATTGAAAATACCGAGGCGCTTGTCGCCATCGACGTCAACACGGGAAGGTACGTGGGAACCCATAACTTTGAGGAGACGGTGTTAAAAACCAACCTGGAAGCGGTCAAGGAGATCGCTTACCAGATCAGGCTTCGGAACCTGGGCGGGATTATCATTATCGATTTTATTGATATGGAGAGAAAGTCCAACCAGGAAAAGGTGTATAATTCTTTGGTTGAGGCGTTAAAAAAGGACAAGGCCAAGACCCATGTCCTTCCCATGTCCGATATGGGCCTGATTCAGATGACCCGAAAGCGGGTGGTCAAGTCATTAAACCGTATGCTGTGCGAGCCTTGTTTTTATTGCGACGGAGAAGGGGTTTTGCTCTCAAAACAGAGCATCTGCAACAATATTTACCGTGAGGTGATCCGGCTCTGCCATGATGTCCGGGGGGAGCGGATAAGCCTTCGCGTAAACCCTCAAATCGCGGATCTTCTGCTGGGTGGGAGACATGATATTATCGTCTCCCTTGAAAAATTTTTGCAACGTCAGGTGGTGATCTATCCGGTGCCTGAGTATCACCTTGAAGAGTTCAACGTTGTGGAGATGTTTCAACCGTGACGCACCCCTATGGGGAAATCCTATGAATTGCGCTTGGACAGGTTGATGTCGAAACAGTTTCGAGCTGTTACCGCAATGTGAAAATGTCACTTTTTGGCATTCCAAAAATATCAGGAATGGTGGAAGCCGTCAGTAAAAACAAGCTCGCCCAATGGTACCAACGCACTGC
>DYLE01000213.1 GCA_020722245.1 Desulfonema limicola | reverse complement strand
ACCAGTTTAAACAACGACCCGGGCGGGTAGCATTCCTCCACGGCCCTGTTGATGAATGATTGGATATGCTTCTGGTTCGTGGCGGGCCATTTCGGCCCGGGCGGGGTGTTGGGATCAAAGGCCGGGGAGCTGGCCATCGCCAGGATATCGCCGTTTTCCGGATCCATCACCACAACCGTGCCATTTTGCTTTCCCAGGGCCTCGAAGGCCTTTTTTTGCAGGGCCGCATCTAAGGTGAGGTAAATATCTTCGCCTGTTGAGCCGGTGCCGCGCCATAAAAGCCGCCACCACGGCCGTTTGCCGTCGGGTCGAAGATAGGCATCCAGGGCCTGCTCAACTCCGGACTTCGTATAGATACCGCCGCCGTAACCAACGGGGTGAAACGCGGCCGAGTTTAACGGATAGGTCCTGCCTTTTCCATCATTCTCAGGCCCTGCCAGCAGATTTCCATGCCGGTCAAATATACGGCCGCGAAGACCGTCATATTCTCCTGAGGCGAATAATGGATTCACTACGGAAGCGGCCTGAGGGCTGAAATGAAGCCTTCCCTGATCATTGACGACGCCGCTGAGGTGGTCGTGAACCCGTCTTAGCAGATACGGGGACGGGTATTTTTCAAGGAAATATTTTTCTAAAAAGATGATATGATTCCTGCCCTGCTCCAGGATGATGCCGTCATCAATGAGCTTCCGCATCAGGTCTGCAAACTCCAGGTCGATATAGCGCTGATGTTGAATCGCTTCGGCCTGAAACACCATTCGATAGCCTAAAAATAGACTCAACCCGATGAACAACAGGCCGAAAAGGTTCTTTATGCGATTAAAGCGCCTTTGCATATCCGTATGTTAGATGCATGGTGAAGTCGATAGGGGTCAGTGTTGAGCCTTTTCTTTAACCTTGACCTCAATACATTGGCTGTCAAATCGAAGCACGGAGAGATCATCGACCATCTGCAACCGGGAAGCTAAAATTTCCGGCTGCTGGGCGTACTGAATGTTAAAACGGGTTTTTGCCTGGGAAAATCCGCTGGTCTCGACCTGCTGCACCCAGCGCATGAGGGAGAGCATGTTCTTGAATTTTTTGAACTGGTCAAAATCCGGAATATCGTAAACCACCACCTCCAGTTGTCGGAAAGAGCGCTGCGCCACATGGTTTAACACCTGTTCGCAGAGCTGATGGGTGATATTGGCCAGCGCGTCCCTGCCGGCCTGCTCCGGGTTCGCACCGAATCCTTTGATATTTGATAAACACGGAGACGTCAGCAGTCTGTTCTCATTTATGGCAAACACCCGGACCCATCCCTCCGCATGGGCGGAGAAAAGATTCTCACCAAATTGAGCAGATGCCCTGGATTGAATATGGCCGGCAATCACGATATCCGCAAGATGCCCGATCCCCAGTTTTTCAGCATCCGTGATTGAAAAAGAATCCGGGGACGACCGGGTTAGGGCAGGGTCTGCGTTGATTTCTGAATGAATGATCTGAAGATAGCCGTTCTGGTTGAGTTGCTGGGTGAGCCGGTTGGCGAGTATGGAAAACCCGGCGGCCTGGTCCAGGTTGGTTTCGCTGATGTGTAAGACAATCCGGTCATCACGCAGCAATGATTTAAGGCGTTTTTTGACATGATCCGTGGATACAGCCGCTTCGAGTTTGAGATGATAAATGCCGGTATCATCCATTGCCTCTGACAAAATTTTTTCTTCTAGAATCAGCCCCTCAGACGATGAAACCAGGGTGCTGTCAAGCATCAACTCCTGGCTGAACACCGCTTTAGCCTCGATTCTGACCCCCGCCACCTGTTCGATGGCGCGGATCCGGGCATCCGCCAGGGCTTCATCCCGGGCCTGCACCCGGTCATCCTGAATCATGGGGGCCATGCCTTCAACAACGACCGTTTGCGTTGAAGAAACCGCATCCTCACATAAAAAAGCCCCTTGCATGATCAGGGCCAGGCCCATCATGACAAGGAGCTTTTTGTTATTGATCCACAATCGAACGCCCATTATCCAAAGTTAAGCGAAAGGCTGTACTAATTGACAACAAAAACAACCCGGCATTCCCTTAAAAAAGGATCGCCCGAACCCGCCTGAATCAGCTTTGCAGCATCCTCTTTTGAGATTGTCACATCACATTGATGCGTGCCTTTTGCCGCCTGCGCCCGGATGATCATGGGGTTGGCGCCGATGCGGTCTAGTCCCTTTGCCTGGTCGATGCTTCGGGCGTATCCGACCATGCCGAACCGGGTGAGGTAACTGCCATCCACATCCTGCATGCCGTAGAGAATCTCACCGCCTTCACTGTAAATCCGAGGCGCCATTGCCGGTTTGATGCCCAGGCCGCTGGCGTCGATAATCAGGCCGGTTATGCCCTGTCCGGCTACTTTTTGGGAATACAGGCTTGAAGAAGATGAGCCTTGTTTCTGCAGCCAGGGCTGGGAACTGGACATCAGGCTGTTGGGTCCGATGATATGAATCCCCAGGCGGACCGTGGCCCAGATGGAGCCGTCCGCCAGTTGATCATGTTTTTCTTCAATGACCTGGGCGCCGCGAATCAACGCTTCAACACGGGTTTTCAGGTTGGAATCGATCATCAATTCGCGGTCGTAGGTGGCATCCGATGTGATGTTGATCCCATTGATGGTTTCAGCCAGTTTTTCATAGGCAAGATGCCGGGCGGTTTTTTGCGCCACAGACAGGGAATGGGCCATGTTGACCGATTCTTTCGTATCGGCCGTACCGCCGGCGATCACCTCGATGTAATCATCCACCCAGTTGACACGAACCGCGGTTTCGATGGGGCCTGTCGGCTCGGTCCGGGCCACGGTTTTGCAGTCGAGTATGTCCTTTAAGGATGATGCCTCCCACCAGTCGGCGCAAAGTACAGCAGGGCAGGAAACAAGAACTAAAAAAACCATCAGCATGCTGATCCTGTATTTCATGATGCCGCCTCCTTATAATTTAAATTTTTCAAATACAGAAATTTCGATCAAGATCATTCACTATGACACCCGATTGCCCCAAGACAACGGATTTTTGATAGAAACCGTGCCATCCGCCCTCCTTTTTCCCTGTTTATTATAAAAGACGAAAGGAGGGGTGAATTTTATTCAATTTATTTTGATTCGCCTGTTCATTTAAATTTGGACGTCAAATCCGTAAGCCTCCGGTTCCCGGGCGATCAGCGTGACCGCAATGATACTCGGCACGTACCTCTGGGTTTCCAAGGGGAGGGCATTTTTTTCAACCAGTTCCCAGTATGAGGACGCATTTGCCTTGGCCATACTCCGATCCACACATCCTTCCCCACAGTTGTATGCCGCCACGGCCAGAGGCCAGTTGTGAAATTTATCAAACAAATAACTTAAATATCTCGCCGCCGCTCGGGTGGATTTGACCGGATCGGTCCGTTCGTCTAAGCCGTTTTCGACCTTTAGACCATACTGCCGGGCAGTGCTCGGGATAAACTGCCAGAGGCCCTTGGCGCCTGCATGGGAGGCGGGGTCGGGCCGAAACCCGCTTTCAATAAGTGCCATATACGCCAGGTCTTGGGGAATGCCGGCGGCTGAAAATTCTTTCTTAATCATCGGCAGATACCGATAGGCCCGGTTAAAGCTGTTCTCCAGAAAGGAGCGCTTGTTCGTGATTAAATAGTCGATATAATACTTGACCTGGCCGGCATACACAGGCGCGTCCTGATATGTTCGCTGGATCTGCTCTCGAATGGACTCATACGTTTGTGCGG
>DYLE01000212.1 GCA_020722245.1 Desulfonema limicola | reverse complement strand
CAAAAGCACCAGGTTGACCGCCGGCAGGTTTCCCGCAGCGCTTGCCAGGGCGTTGGCGTCAAGGGTGATCAGCCGCCCGATCTTCGGCCGAATCAGGCTTTTGATGGATTCGATATCCGGGTAGCTCCCTTTTCCGATGGCCGCGGTAGACGGCGGCAAAGGGGAGGTGTTGGTGATGACCGTTGTCTGGGAATGGCATTTTTTAAGCGCCCGCAAGGCCTCAAGGGGCTCAAACCCCAGCAGGATATCCGTCTCGCCGTCGGATATGATCGTGCTCTTTGCTTCGCCGAAGAGCATGGCGGATTCCACCACCCCGCCCCGCTGGGCCATGCCGTGGATCTCGCTCATTTTCACCGGCAGCTCAAGCCGGCAGGCCGCCTCGCCGAGCACCTTTGAGGCGAGCAGGTTGCCCTGGGCGCACACCGCGACAATGATCAACCGGGTTGTTTTTTTATTTGAATGACGGGTCATGGGTTGAAAGCCTTTTCGGTTTTTTTAAGCGGAAGGATCGCGTGCTCCGGGCAGCCCTGGGCGCACACCCCGCACCCGGTGCACAGGGCCGGATTGATTTTCACCTTTCCGGATTCGATAAAAAAGGCGGGGCAGGCCAGGTCATTGATGCAGTCTCTGTGGTTTTTGCATCGATCGCTGACGTAAAACGGGTTGCCGGTATGTTTTTTTAAACTTTTATCAAGCAAAACGCAGTTCTGCCTGGCGATGACCACCGAAACCCCGCAAAACGCCGCCGCCCCTTTAATCGCAGCGATGCTTTTTTTGATGTTGTAGGGCCGGATCACCGCAAGGTGTTCGACCCCGATCCCCCTCACCACGGATTCAATGGAGACATGGCTGAAACCCTCATAGCCCATCTCCGTCATGTTCACCCCCGGATGGGGCTGGTGGCCGGTCATGGCGGTGGTCTGGTTGTCTAAAATAATCAGGGTCAGGTCATGGTGGTTGAAAACCGCGTTGATTAAGCCGGGTATGCCGGAATGAAAAAACCTGGAATCCATGATAAACGATATCGCCTTTTTGCCGGTCGCCTTAGAAAACCCGCAGCCGGCGCCCACCGACGACCCCATGCAGATCAGAAAATCCCCTGTGAACAGGGGCGGCAAAAATCCCAGGGTGTAGCAGCCGATGTCCGTGGGCCGAATGGTCCCCATTCCCTGTACGGCCTTGTTCACCGCGTAAAAGGTGGCGCGGTGGAAGCAAGCCGGGGCAAAGGTTCGGCGGCCGCCGGGGAAGCTCAGGGAGGTCTGAAAGATCCAGCGGTTGCGCGGGGGAATACGGAATTTCGAAAAATCGGGCCATGGCGCGCCTGACCGTGGCGGGGTCCAGCTCAAACAGCCGGGAGAAAAGACTCGAATCTTTTCCCTTGATGGAACAGGTATAGCCGGCCTCCTGGGCCAGGGCCTTGACCGACTCCTCCATGCAGGGTTCCCCTTCCTCCACCACCAGAATCCGCTTGCATTCTTTTATAAAGGACCTGATCAGGGTATCCGGCATGGGGATGGGAAAACCCGATCCGCAAAACCCTGACCCGGTCCTGGAGTTCCAAATCTTTGACTGCATCCGCCACGTAGTTGTAGCTCACCCCGTTGCAAACGATGCCCCAGGGGCCTTTCCCGGTTATGAAATTGTATTTGGAATCGCAGGACAAATCCTTTGCTTTTTCAATGTTTTTTAAGAGTTTTACATGAATGTTTCTAGAAACAGCGGGCACGGTGACGTAGTTGAACGGGTCCTTTAAAAAATCCCCAAGGGTTTTTGGTTTTTTGATTTTCCCCAGGGTGACCGGCGCGATGGAATGGTTCAGCCGGGTGGTGGTTCTTAAAATCACCGGCTCCTTAAGCTGCTCCGACAGCTCAAAGCCGTATTGAACCATCTCTTTGGCTTCCTGGGGGGATGAGGGCTGTAGAATCGGAAGCCCGGAGAGCTTGCCGTAGTAGCGGTTGTCCTGCTCATTCTGGCTGGAAAACATATAGGGGTCGTCCGCGCTTAAAATCACCAGCCCGCCGCGACCTCCAGGGCCACCTTTTCATTGGTGCTGTATTCAAAATACAGCCCACCTTCACGGGATATCTGGAAAAAAACCGGCGGCGACCTCGGAAGCCGGGGTCCCCGGGTAGCTGGTGGCAAAGCCCAGGCCCGCCTCAATGGCCCCCCTGGCGATGGCCTCGTTTCCCAGAAGAAACATTTTTTCCCGGGGCTGATCCACAAGCAGTTTATGCATGGTTGTCCCCTTGCAGTAGGTTGATGTTTTTGGGGGAGTTTAACAGACCAATGATCCTGGAAAGGTTTTTCTTTTCATCCCCAGCCTCGGCCAGGTAAAAATAGGCCGGATTTGGGCTTGCAATCGGTTTTGATTCCTGTTACGAAAATTTTAGAAACCCGTTTTTACGCCGCTTCAAGGTTTTTTTCGGCAAAGAATAGGGAGCAGGTTCCATTCAGCCTTCGAAGATTTTCATTTTTATATTTTGATTTATTTTAAGGTGTTTGAATGATCGCATCCATCAAGATCAGTCTGCCTCAGGACCAGGAAATCAAAAAAATGCTTAAGGCAAAAATGATCGAATACGAAAAACGGGTCATTCGTTTGAAAAAGCGATCCAGGTTAAGCAACCCCGACTTTGCATATAATTCCCTGCCCGGATATAAGGCGTTGATTGTGCGGCGTCTCTATTATTCCAAGGAGGTTCAGACCGATCAGCTGGCGCGTGAACTGCGGGAGGAGTTCGGCAGACTGGATGCGGATTTGTTCAACAAGGCGGTCCGGGTCATCGCCGATTATTGTAAAACCGGAGGCAAACATGTTAAAAAAGCAGCGGATTCTCATGATGTCTGACCTGTCCGCGACCTCGAATGACGTCATGCGTCACACCCCGCTGGTGATCGCCACCCGGAATCCGGGAAAGACAGCCGAAATCAGGGATGTACTTAAAGGTTTTCCTATCAGCATCAAGGACTTAAACGACTTCGGACCGATTCCGGAGGTGATCGAGGACGGCGCCAGCTTTGATGAAAACGCCTACAAAAAATCAAGCTTTACCGCAAGAATTTTAGGCTTGCCGGCATTGGCCGATGACTCCGGGCTTTGCGTGGATGCCCTGGGCGGTGCGCCCGGTGTGTTTTCAGCCCGGTTTGCCGGAGAAAACGCCACGGACGCCCAGAAATGCGCCCGGCTGCTGGAGGCGTTAAAAGGCGAGAAAAACCGGTCCGCCGCGTTTGAATGCGTGATCTCCCTGGCGGTTCCCACAGGCGCGGCATTGACCTACGAAGCGCGATGCGAGGGAATCATTCTGGAAGCGCCCATGGGCGCCAACGGGTTCGGGTATGATCCGGTGTTCTATTATCCGCCGCTTCAAAAAACCTTTGCCCAGCTTACCCGGGAGGAAAAAAGCCGGGTCAGCCACCGGGGCAAGGCGCTTGCCGAGTTGAAAGAGGAGTTTGAGAAGGTGATGATCTGGATAGGGCAGCAGATGCCGGTTCAGGAAAAATTCATATGCAAGACCTAGCAGACCATGCTTGCTGATCTGATTTTAAAAAATCGAACCTGCCGGCGGTTTCATGAGGAGTGTCCGGTCAGCCGGCAGACCCTGACCTCCCTGGTGGACATGGCGCGGCTGTCTGCATCCGCAGCCAACCTTCAGCCGCTTCGGTACATCCTTTCAAACCGGGCCGAGATCAACGATCAGGTGTTTTCCTGCCTGGGCTGGGCCGCGTATCTCACGGACTGGCCCGGCCCGGCAAAAGGGG
>DYLE01000211.1 GCA_020722245.1 Desulfonema limicola | reverse complement strand
ATGGATAACATGAATTTACTTAATTGTAAAGTTTATTTTTTAACAATTCCTAAGTATTAAAGACGATGTCCGGAATGTCGTGCTGGTTGATCAACCTGTCATTATTGTCATCTGTCAGATTGGCGACGACAGGGAGGGAGGTTACTTTGTTGTATAGCGGACTAACCTGGCTTTCAGACCACCGCCACTCAACCACCGGAGTAAAACTTCCCACCGGCGGATGATATTCGCAATCCATCATGCTGTGGGTTATATTGTTTGCTTCATTGTTCTCCCTTAAGGCATTATCGCTGTCCACATATGCAAAAATCCGATTGTCCATAAAGGTGACAATGCCGTTTACCGGAATCGTTTCACCTATGCTTGCGCCGGCTGCAAGCCCGGCCGGTATATCCTTAACCCCCAATACCGTGTCGGTACCGGCATCGAAATTCAAATTGTTGTTTGTATCCTCAAACAATGTGACAAGGAAGCTGCTGTCGATAGGTCTTGTACCGTTATTTTTGATTTCAATATCGATAAAACCGGTGATCGCCAGGGTCTGCCCGTCAGTGGAGCTGTTTGAAGCGTCCATATAAACAGGTTCAAGATCAACATCCGGCAGCCGGATGGTGATACTCTTTGTTGTGATCCCACCCGGACCAGTTGCCGTTAATGTGTATGTGGTCGTCTGGGACGGGGATAGCGTGGTTGTACCGGACAAATCTACAGAGCCGATGTCCGGGAGGATCTCGCATGAATCCGCCAGGAAAACCTCCCAGGACAATATGGATGACTCGCCGAAATTGATGTCGGCGGGATTTGCGGTAAAATTCACCACAGGCGGCAGCGCATTGACTGAAACAAGGGCATCTGCCGTGGCGGTTCCGCCGGGGCCGATGGCCGTGATGGTATAGGTCGTCGTCTGTTGAGGGGTTGTTTCGGTTGAACCGTCAACATCCACCTGTCCAATGTCAGGGGTGATGGTGCATTGATCCGCATAAGTTGCATCCCATGATAGAATCGTCTGGCTTCCACAGGTAATGATCGATGGATCAGCAGTGATTGTAACAGTCGGCGGCGGAACGTTTACGATAACCGTAAGGCTTTCCGTAACGGTTCCGCCGGGACCCGTGGCGGTGATTTTATAAGTGGTGGTTCGGGAAGGCGACAAGGTATTGCTTCCCGCCGAAGGAATTTCTTCGGATATGCTCCCGGTTGATGTGGTCTGCTCTCCGATGACTAAGTCTGCATAAGAAACCGACCAGGCCAGGACAAATGACTCCCCGGCGTTGATTTCTAAGGGTTCTGCGGACAGGGTGATGACCGGCAGGGTGATAACGGTGACGCAAACACTGGCAGAGGCTGTTCCTCCGGGCCCGGTGGCCGTGATGGTGTAGGTGGTGGTTTCAAGAGGAAATACCGATAAGGATCCTGAGAGCGCCGCGGGGCCGATGCCGTTGTCGATCTCGACGGTGTCGGCGTGTTCTGATGTCCAGGCGAGTTCGCATGAATTTCCGATGATGACGGTATCCGGTGATGCGGTGATGCTGACTGTCGGCGGCGGAATCACGGTCACGGTCACCGGAAACGTTGATGTTCCGCCGGCGCCGGTCGCAGTAAAGGTATAGACCGTGGTCGCCTGGGGGGACACGTTTAAGGTTCCGGAAAGGGCCACATTGCCGATCCCCTGATCAATGGATACGGAATCTGCCAGCGTGGAACCCCAGGACAGGGTTGCGGTCTGACCGACAAGGATCGTGTCCGGATTA
Source organism: Desulfonema limicola (assembly GCA_020722245.1). Classification (GTDB taxonomy): domain Bacteria; phylum Desulfobacterota; class Desulfobacteria; order Desulfobacterales; family Desulfosalsimonadaceae; genus DYLE01. The sequence continues at coordinate 2,040 of DYLE01000211.1, read as the reverse complement.
ACGGATGCGGTTAGGGTGGGCGCATCCTGGAACTGTGTAAACGTGAGATAAGTCCCGGGCTTTGAAGCCAGTTCAATGACAATGGTGTTGGTTGCCGCAAGAGTTACCGTTTTTTCCAGGAGATAAACCGCTTTTTTAAAATCATTGGGAGAAAAGATTTCTACGCCGTTGAACGTGATGGTGGCGGAGGTGACCCGGTTTTCACCGTTTTCCTCGCCATTCAGGATGGTGATAAGGCCGGGGCCGGGCGTGGCGGCGTAGTTCTCTGTATAGACATCCTTTGGACCGGTGGTCCGGATATATTTTTTAGGCCCGAATATCGATGACCCCATTGCAGAACCGGCTGTTGCCAGCAGAAGAAAACAAACCACCGCCAGATTGAAACCGCTCTTTTTCATCCCATCCCCCTATCTGAATAAGGATTAGGTCAATCGTCACGTATTAAAATCAATTCAATTCATTGAAAATATCCAACCATACTCAAGATTAATTATACATAAATTAACCTTAACGTAAAGAATAATATTTAATAGTTTAAGAATATTAGATTCTGATATAGATTTCATTTTTCAAACTGTCAACATTTTTATTCAATGTATAAATACAAACAGGAATTCGCTTTCACTGTCTGATGATGGGGATGGATTCGAATTACACGGCAGGTTTTAGAACCACGGGTATAGCAGGAAATTCAAGGCGGGGCTAAAACAGCGGCCTTTTTGTGAAGCCAATCTTGATGTTTATGCCATATGCCGATATATTATTTTAAAACACGGCGCGAAAGGGGATCTCCGCTTCAGGCGGAAAAGATTTTTAGAGGATCGCTGGGGTTATACGATGTGTCTGATTGTTCTTGCATGCCGGTGCCATCCCCAATACCCGCTTGTCATTGCGGCCAATCGGGATGAGTTCTACGACCGTCCCACGGCCCCCCTGGGCTTCTGGAGCGACCATCCGGACATCCTCGCCGGCCGGGACCTGCAAGGCAAGGGCACCTGGCTTGGCGTCAGCCGCTCCGGACGGATCGCGGCGGTCACCAATTACAGGGACCCGGCCTCCTTAAATCCCAACGCGCCCTCCAGGGGACTTCTGGTGAGCGGGTTTCTTTTGTCGGATCTGCCGGCAAAGACCTATCTGGAAAAGATCAAAGATTCGAGTTCAAAATACAGCGGCTTCAACCTGGTGGCCGGCGATTCAAAGGCGCTCTTCTGGTATTCAAACCGGGGGCATGAGGTGTTGCGGCTCGGCAACGGCGTTCACGGCATCAGCAACCACCTGCTGGATACCCCCTGGCCCAAGCTTGAAAAGGCTAAAGACGCCCTGGCCCGCATTATTCGGCAAAAACAGAAACCGGATGCGGAAGCGATCTTTCAAATGCTGGCCGACACGGATCGCCCTTCGGACAATACCCTTCCCGACACCGGGGTCGGCCTGGAATGGGAGCGGGTCCTCTCCTCAGTGTTTGTGGTGAGCGACGTCTACGGCACCCGCTCGTCATCTGTCATCCTGTTGGAGGCCTCGGGCCGGCTGACATTTATGGAAAGATCCTTTGAGATCCATGATGCGGTTCCCGAACCGAAAGAAACGCAAAAATTTGAAATAACCCTGTAATGCGTAAAAAAAGAACAATGCGAGCCGTTGTATTTGACGCAGGATTAAAGATCGTTAAGGACTACGCGGTTCCACAACCGGATTCCGGCTGGGCGCGCATTCGAATCAAAAAAGCGGGAATCTGCCGGACCGACCTGGAGATCCTCAAAGGCTATATGGGATTTACCGGGGTCCTGGGGCATGAGTTTGTCGGCGTGGTGGATGCCTGCGAGAACGACTCTTTAATCGGAAAACGGGTGGTCGGCGAAATCAACGCCGCCTGCGGGAACTGCGAGTGGTGCCGGAGGAGTATGGGCCGGCATTGTCCCCATAGGGTAACCCTGGGAATCGATCGGCTCGATGGCTGCATGGCGGATTATTGTATCCTGCCCGTACGGAATCTGCTGACCCTTTCCGAAGCCATTCCCGATGACCGGGCTGTGTTCACCG
>DYLE01000011.1 GCA_020722245.1 Desulfonema limicola | reverse complement strand
TCCCGGCGGGTCCGGCCGATGGATAAAAACCCGCTCAGGTGGAAAAATCAGGCTCGTTGAGATCGTATGATTTTCAGGCAGGGCATGCATCGAACTTTTGGCGCAGACCGAATAAAAAATATGTGGAATTTTTTACGCGAAAATAAAACCCACAACCATCAGACGGTCACCAGTTCATAGCGCCGTGTCCCGAGCCCCAGCTTTTCCGCATATTCCAGTTGGATCGGCCAGTCCACCTGGGGATAGACCCCTTTAAACTTGTCCTCACCGGGGCCGGTGTTCGTCTGAAGGCAGCTTCCCGAAAGGGCCGTCTCTTTGTTGACCAGATCCGCGCTGGCCTGATCAATGGCCACCGGATCAATGGATGCCGCCACCCCGATATCCCGGACAATGGGGGCGTCATTGTATGGAAGGCAGTCGCAGCCCGGGGACACGGCGTTGATAAAGTTGATGAACAGGGACTTGTTTTTCTTCCCTTTCAGGACGCCGCAGGCGTATTCGACCATATGTTCCAGGAAGACCGGAATCGACTGGTTCCATTGCACCCCAACCGCGCCGTTGGCGCAGACAATGATGCATTCCCCGCACCCGATGCACTTTTTCTGATCGATCACGGCCTTTTGGTCCACCAGGGAAATCGCCTTTTGCGAGCAATGGGCGGCGCATTCCCCGCACCCCATGCATTTCTGTTTTTTGATTTTCGGGGCCACGTCCGAATGCTGCGCCATCTTGCCGCGCCTGGAGGCGCACCCCATGCCGAGGTTTTTAAGGGTTCCGCCGAACCCCGCCAGTTCGTGCCCCTTAAAATGGGCCACCGAAACCAGGGCGTCGGCTTGGACGATTTCGGAGCCGATATAGACTTTCTTGAAATGTTTCTGATTGATGGGGATGGCGGTTTCCGTGCGACCGCGAAGCCCGTCGGCGATGATCAGGGGCGCTTCGACCACCGGATAGGCGAACCCGTTCTCTATGGCCGTGCGCAAATGATGCGGGGCATCCCCCCGGGCCCCGGCGTAAAGGGTGTTGGCGTCGGTCAGAAACGGTATTGCGCCGGCGGCTTTGATGGCTGCAACGATGTGCCGAATATGGACCGGTCGGATAAAGGCCGTGTTTCCCAGTTCCCCGAAGTGGAGCTTGACCGCCACCAGGTCCCGCTTCTGCACGCGCTGTCTTAACCCCGCGGTTTCCATGAGCCGTTTGAGCCGGGTTGTAAAATTTTCTTTATAGGTGGCCCTGAAATCTATGAAAAAAACCGTACTTGCCATGGCTGCCTCCATTCTCATTGGAGTTGTTTTAAGAAGGTGTTTTTAGAAAGACCGCGGTCAAAAAGACAAGAAAGCGATGCATGGATATGGTTTTTAAATTCGTTCCTGTATAAAGCGATAAATCTCGCCTGCAATTTTTTCGGGTATTTCAAACTGAACCGCATGCTCGCTGTCCACCGTGATCAGCCTGTTTTTGCCTTCTTGATCAAATAAAAAGCCGAGAAACTGCTGGACCTTGTTATTATCCACTATCCGATCTCTTTCGGCGAGAATCGCAAGCATCGGAAGATGGGTTTGTAGGATGGCACTCCAGGAAATTTCTTGAATTTCGTCCATGATGTAAACGGTCTTTATGGTCACCTTGGTTGTCTTGAGTTCATCGTTTTCAATAAAATCGAGCCATTCAGGGACCTGGGTAAAGTCCGTCGCCTCCATGGGGATCGGAATACAGGCCTGGTCCCGGTCCGGTTTTAATTGAAACTCGGTTATAGTTTCCCGAACGATTCGTTCCGTTGCGCCGATGACCGATCGAAAACGCTCATTCCAGAAAAACCCCGGGGTTAAAAGAATAAGGCTGGAAAGCTGGTCGCTCACCTTTGATGCCGCAATGGCGGCATACTGGCATCCCTGGCACCACCCGGCAAGATGAACCCGGGAAAACGACTGCTTCAAAAAATGGATTTGTTTTACAACATCCTCGATGACCAGATGGATCGAACCCAGATCTCCGCGATCGGCGTTCAGGCCGCAGCCTCTTCGATCAGGAGCGACAATCGATAGTTTAGAAGAGAGAGCCTGTAACTCCCTTGCAAGCGGGGCCTGCCAGCCTGAATGGCTCATGCCGCCGTGTAAAACAAGCAAAACATCATCCCCTTGTTTTTCGCCCCAGATTCGATAATGAATTTTATATTTGTCGGGCATTTCTAGTACAAGAATATGAGGATGGCCGTCGTCAGGAGCAAAGGGGATTCGCCCATGCATGCCGAAGCCGGTGTTCCAGTTTTCCCTGGCAATGACCTTTAATCCATGAACTGTTTTTAGGTAATACGGCTGATCCAGGTTCAGCAGGCCATGGCGGCCAAACTTGAGTACCGGATCGACCGGCTCCCGCTTCATCAGATAGTCCCCATATGCGCCTTCCTGGGCGATCAGATTTTTCCCGGCTGCGCAGGCGGGAATAAGCGCCGCCCGTGTCAGCAGTGAGGTTTCACCGACGTGACAGCCGATGATAATGGGCCAGCCCAGCCTTCTAATTTTTTCAATCATTTTAAGCGCTCGTATAAGGCCGCCGACCCGGGAGACCTTAATGTTAGCGATAAACCTTCCCGGCAGGTTTTTGTAAGCTTCCAGATCAATCAGCGTGCACAGGCTTTCGTCTAGAATAACAGGCAGTCCGGTTTCCGTGCTGACCCTGCTCGTACCTGAAGTATCACGCGGACCGACCGGCTCTTCAATGGCGAATAGCTCTCCCTTCAAGGATTGTATATGCCCAATGGCCTCTTCCGCCTGGCCCGTCCACAAATTGTTCGCATCCAGACGGATGCGCAAATTAGAAACGCTATGCTGCTGGCGCAGATCTTCTAAAATATCCAATCGAGCCTGATCTTTTTTCAGATCTCCGTTTAGCTTGATTTTGAAATCGGTAAATCCGCGAATCAGATATTGGTCCGCCAGAGACGTGAATTCCCATTCTTCGGAATCACCCAAAACCGCGGTGTAACGACCGCAACGCTTATATCCTTCTAATCCGAGCAGGGTTTCAACGCTTAAGTTTTTTTCGCGGGCAAACAGATCCAGCAAGGCAAGCTCCACGGCGCACCATGCCGCGGGATGCTGATTGATCTGGTCCTGGTTTTCTTTTATCCAGCCATTGACCTCTTCAAGGTTATCGAAAGGGTTATGTCCATCAGAAAAGTTCGCCTCGATCCATCGAAGGCTTGACTTCAGATCATCGCCCGTCACATAGACCCTGGGGCAGCCTTCGCCGAATCCGAAAACATTGTTTCTTCCTGCCCTGACCCAGACGCTTTCCCCGTGATTTCTGGTCGCGCCCGCGTGTCGGAAGCTTACATTTAACGGCAGCTTCAAAGGATAGGCCTCGATCCGGATGGTCTGTTTCCTCATGGTGTTTTTTGGGCTCCAATCGGTTATCTGTTTTTTTTCCGCCGCATTCTGTTTCGGATATATAATTTATTTTTAAGTTCATGCCAAGCAAAGAGTTGACATCGATAAAATTGATTGTGTGATTATCCGTTTGATGATATATGAAGGCATCATGACAGAGACACCGCAAACCATCGACAAGCCGATTTACAACAGCAGGATCATCCATACCTATATTCAACTGGTTAAAAAAAGGTATCCGGATGTTGACGTCGTCGATCTTCTTGAATACGCGGGGATGACGCCTCACGAGGTGGATGACCAGGGCCACTGGTTTACCCAGGAGCAGATCAATCGTTTTCATGAACGGCTGGTCAGGGTGACGGAAAATGAAAGCATCGCGCGGGAAGCGGGCCGGTATGCCGCCTCGCCGGAAACCATCGGTGTGCTGCGTCAGTATATTTTGGGCCTGGCTACACCGGTCAGGGCTTATGAATTAATCGGAAAGTCCTCTGCCAAACTTACGCGGTCGTGCAGGTACGATTCCAGAATTCTGGCGTCTAATAAGGTGGAAGTCATTGTTACGCCCTATGAAGGTACAGCGGAAAGGCCGTTTCAATGCGAAACCCGCATGGGGTTTTTCGAGGCGATCACCATGGCCCTTGCCCATCGGATTCCAAAAATCGAGCATCCGGAATGCATGTTTAAAGGGGGGAGGGTATGCCGGTATATTATTTCGTGGGATCAAAGCCCTTACGCCTATTTTAAACCGATTCGAAACTACATCGCCCTGGCCCTGTTGCTGCTCAGTCTCGCCTTGCTTGAATTTTATTCCATCCCGAGGCTGATTCCTTACTTCTCCTTGTTTGTTATTATGATTATGGGGATATCCCTGCTTGTCGAGCGGTTTGAGAAAAAAAGTTTAGTTCATGTGCTATCGAACATGAAGGAAGCCAGCGATCAGCTTCTGGATCAGATTGAGATCAACTATAATGACCGGGTGGTGACCCGGGAGATCGGCCAGGTCATCAATCAACAAACCAGCCTGGAGGATGTTATGGCGGAGGTGGTAAAGGTGCTGGCGCGTCGATTGGATTTTGATCGCGGCATGATCATGCTGGCGAACAGGGAGAAAACCCGCTTAAAATTCCAGGCAGGGTTCGGGTATTCGGACGCCCTGCTGGAATTTTTGCAGAAGCTCTACTTTCATCTGGACAACCCGGAGTCCAAGGGCATTTTTGTGGTCTCCTTCAGGGAACAAAAACCCTTTCTTATCAATGATATAAATGAATTCAAGGGGGTGCTTTCCGAGCGAAGCCTGAGGTTTGCCAAAGAGATGGGCGCCAGGTCCTTTATTTGTTGCCCGATTATATGTGATAATGAGAGCATCGGCATTCTGGCGGTGGATAACGTCCGGTCCAAACGGCTGCTGGTTCAGAGCGACATGAGCCTTTTGATGGGGATATCTCATTTCATCGGGGTCAGCATTCGCCACACCCAGCATCTGGAGGCCAGGGAGCGGCAGATGGATTCTGTTATCAAGGTATTGGTTTCAAGCATCGACGCCCGTGATTCCCTGACCAAGGGGCATTCGGAGCTGGTGGCGGAGTATGCGGTGGGGATCTGCCAAGAGCTGGGTATCGGCAATGACCTGACAAAGGCCGTGAGGGTGGCGGCGTTGCTTCATGATTACGGCAAGATCGCCATACCCGACTCGATGCTGAAGAAAAAGGACAAGCTCACGGAGTATGAGTATGAGTACATCAAATACCATGCGGACAAAACCCGGGAGATATTAGAAGAGATCAATTTTGAGTATCCTTACCAGGATGTGCCTGAAATCGCAGGCTCCCATCATGAGCGGTTTGACGGCAGCGGATATCCCAAGGGGCTTGCCGGAGAGGCCATACCCCTTGGCGCACGGATCATCGCTGTGGCCGATTATTTCGAGGCCCTGACCGCCAGCCGCTACTACAGCGAGCCGATGCCGGCCGACCAGGTGCTTGATGTGCTCAAGGAAAAAAGCGGGAGCTTTTTTGACCGGCGTGTGGTGGATGCCTTTATCCGCTATCATCAAAAAAGGCTTACTGCTAACGGAGAGGGACTGAAGGCATCAGTCGGCTGAAAGCGTTTATTGTGTTGAGACCTGCGGGTTATGCGCCGGTCGATTTTTGGATCGCTTTTTTAAAGCAGGGTTTCAAGGTTTTTGAAGTAATCATCCGAATGCCGCCCGTCTAAAGCCCAGAGGGTGTAGACTTTTTCATAGGGGATGGCCTCCTGGTTCGCGTAGGGAAGGGGATAGATCAGGACAGGGAATTTGTTGGTGGAATACTCCGTTGATAAGACGGATACGGCCCAAAACAGCCGGTCAGCGGTGAGCTCTTCCGCATCCAAAACGAAAACCGTGATGCAACGGGTCAGATCGGAAAGGTTGACCGCCACATCGGTGACATTCACCATCATCACCGCTTTTAAGACCTTATCCTGTTTTAATGAATAAATCAGACGTTTTCGGGTGAGGCCTATTTTTTTATATTCATCCACCAGCTCATTCCGTTCCGCCATTTCCTGGTCCGGGGTAAGATCGCAGGCCCGGATCATCGCACCTCCGGACTCGCGTTCATAGAAAGACTCCAGCGTGACCAAATCTTCATAGGTGGATTTGACCAGCTTCCAGGAATCGCCCGGCTCTGTGTGAAAATTTGCTGATTTTCGAAAATGGAGGTAGGCGAAGGAATCCACGGAACAGGCCTTCGGATTATTGATTTTTTGAGCGACCCCGCCGAAGAAGTGATTCGGAAACCTGTTTTCAGGCCTGTAATAGCAGATGAGATAATCCATGTGGTTGGAAAAAAGCTTGTGGCAATCATAGGTGAATGAACCGATGTGCTTTAACATCTCCACGCCGATTCGAAGCTGCTCGTCGGACCTCAGGGCGGCCAGATGATGAACTATCCAGGTGTTTTCATAAAACCTCAGCAGGGACAGATGTCCTTGTATCACCCCTGCTTTTTGCCAGGTGAGATGGCGTGAGATGGGGGAATTGCCCTTGTAAAGCCTCTCGTAGGTCCTTTTGATCTCTTCCTTGTTTTTTTGAAGAAAAGCATACTTTTTCGGGTACAGAAATCCGCTTTTAAAAAAGAAATCCCACAACACCTCCATATCGATGTCAGCGCCGATATAGAGGTTTTTATTCGTTGCCTGATGAAGGATGGAGAGCAGGCGCATATGATCGTTCGGGTTCATATCCAGAAACACGATGCCGCAGGTGCAGGGCCTTTTGGGGGAGTCGGCGGCAAGCGATTTCCTGTAGACCACCTGGGCCTTGCATTTAAAAAACAGGTTGGTGGCGAAGGCCAGGGTCATGGAAGGAATGATCATGCCGGGCAGAAGGACGGAGCTCTCCTCGTCATCTTCCACGCTTACCCCTGATCCGGAGACGTCGATCACCTTCAGGTTGACGGGTTTGCGGGTAAAGGGGTGCTCGAAAACAATATCCGGGGAGGGGATCAGCTTCATGCGGTCGCTTCGGTATTCCCTGGGATGAAACCGCTGAATGGTGTCGCCCAGCGGCTCCAGTATGATGTTCTTTTTTTTGTTTCCTCCGGTGTGCTTTAGTATGCGGCAGTCCCCTGAATAGAGCGCCTCATGCCCATCCGCTATCATAAGGCTGAGTTTGTCTTTGAGGTTGATCCAGTCAGAGGGCTTGTCCGGGGAAAAGAGGATTTCCACATTAAACGCAAAGGGACTGAAATCAGTGAGGGTGCCGCTGTAAACAACGCTGTTCTGGACTACGTTGACTTTTAAATCGCTGCAAGGATGACGATGAGCCTTTCGGGAGGTGCTTTGAACGGAGGTTTCCGGAAGGGATAAACATATCCCCTTGTCGCTCATACGGACCAGGGACGCGTTTACCGTGATTACGCCGTGCTCGTCATTTACGGTGAAATCACGAAAACGATACAGGCTGTAAAGCTGTTTGATGTCCGGTTTTTCATGCCAGAGGCAGACCAGTTTCCCCCCGAAACAGGGGAGGGGTTTTTCATGAAAGGAGATGATCCGTTTGTCTTTTACGTGCTCGAAGTTTAAGGAGAGGGTTTGATCCTGAAAATTGATGCGGTTCAGCCTTCCGGTCAGCTGTCGTTTGCTTATGGTTTGTTCCTGCTTGACAACCGGCGGCGCCTGATCCGAATCAAAGTCCGTATCGATAATCCGCAGGTTTTTCGGCGGGGTTTCGAAAAGATCCTTGGGTGTGTTGTGGGCTTTTATTTTCTCGGTGTAATCCATTGGAGTGGATACCCCCTCTTTAAAAAAAGCCGTTTGGGTTCACCGAAGCTTGCGCCTGGTATGGCGCGCCTTCCGAATCCTTTTACATTAACCTTACACCGTTATTTGTAGACTAGGTAACTGAAAATCAAAGAAAAAATCGAAAATCTCGAAAATTCGATAAATCAAATAAGTCCAGTTGCTTATCTTGATAAGTCCCATTGTAGGGTTAACTTACTAAAATATAATAATAATTTATCTTATTTGAAGTCAAGATAAAATAAAAACCATCTGATTCCGAGATTTGGCGTGGGTTAATCCTTTTGTTGATGCCAAACCCCTTGACTTTTTTGGCGCATGGCGTCATACATAAACTAAAAAATGTCGAAAAAATCCTCCGGCTGATTGACGCGATCCTTGCCGGATCATAACCATGCGGTTCAACAACCCCTGATGCATTTAAAAATAAGCCGGGACTTGCCATGCAGATGATTACCACCCATCGGGGCACGGATTTTGATGGGTTGGCCTCGGTCATCGCCGGAACCCTCATTTATCCCGGCGCTGTACCGGTGCTTCCCCGGGCGATCAATCCCAATTGTAAAGCCTTTCTCTCCATTCACAAGGACCTCTTTGAAACCCACACCATCAAAGAGATTGATCTGAGTAGAGTCGATCGGTTGATCGTCGTGGATACGAGCAAATGGTCCCGGCTGGAACGGATGAATGAGCTCCAGGAACGGGGGGTTGAGGTTTTTCTCTGGGACCATCATGAGGATGTCTGTGATCTGAACCCCGCCTGGAAATGCACGGAAAGCATGGGCGCCAATATCACCCTGATGCTTCGCGAGATTCAAAAGCAGGATATTCCATTGACGCCGATGCAGGCGACGCTTTTTTTGATCGGGCTCTACGAGGACACGGGAAATCTGACTTTTCCTTCTGCCACCGCCGAGGACGCCCACGCCGCCGGATTCCTGCTTGAGAACAAGGCGAACCTGAGCATTTTATCGGCCTTTCTGCAGCCGGCCTACGGTCAGAAGCAGAAAAACATCCTGTTTGAAATGCTTAAAACCGCCCCTCGCATGAAAATCAGGAACCTCAGCGTCAGCGTTCATATCATTAACATTGACGGGCACGTCAACAATTTATCCCTGGTGGTGCATATGTACCGGGAGATTCTCAACCTTGACGTGGCTGTTGCCATATTCGTTCACAAGGAGCATGAAGACTGCATCGTTATCGGCCGAAGCAATGCGGATGAAATCAATATCGGCCAGATCATGAGGAGCATGGGAGGGGGCGGGCATCCCGGCGCGGGATCGGCCATGATCAAAGGCGCCAATCCTCGAAAGTTAAAGGAATGGGTGCTGGAACTGATGCGGGGAAACCAGCAGACATCGGTCATGGTGAGGGACCTAATGTCCTACCCGGTGTTCACCGTTACCCCGGATATGAGCATGGCGCAGGTCCTGGAGTTTTTAGAGGAAAAGGGATGCACCGGATTCCCCGTGGTGGACAACGACCGGCTGGTGGGCGTGATTTCACGCAGGGATTTTAAAAAGCTGAAAAAAAGCGATCAGATGCGGTCCCCGGTCAAGGCGTTTATGAGTACAAAAAACATCACCATTGATCCGGATAAAAGTCCCACGGAGGCGGCCCGGTTAATGGTGAAATACGATATCGGCCGGCTCCCCGTTGTAAAGGATGGGCGTATCGTCGGCATCATGTCGCGCTCGGACACCATGCGTTATTTTTATGACCTGCTCCCTGATTGATTTTTCGGATCCCGACATCCCGCGAATCGGGCTTATCGCCGATTCCCACGGCAACCTGCCGGCCACCCGGGCCTGCATTCGGCGGTTGCAGCTTGAAAACGTGGAGCTGATGATGCACCTGGGGGATATCTTTGACTCCTGCGGGGACGAGGGCCTGGTTGATCTTCTTGATACCATTCAGCACAATAACATCGGGAGCGTAAAAGGAAACAACGACTACCAGGTGGAAAAAGCCCTGGAAAACGGGGCATCGATGCCTGTTTCCGCCGCCCAGCGAAAGGGCATCCTCAATTTTTTGAGGGGTCTTCCCACGAAAAAGGTCTTAAACGACCTTTGTTTCGCCCATTCCCTGCCGTATGATTCCATCCGCGCATTTTATGAGCCCATTGATACCGGCGACACGGTCCGGGCAGCCCAGGTGTTTAAAGACACCCCCTACCGAATTATTTTTTGCGGGCATTCACACCATTCCATCGTTTTTCGATGGCGGCCCAAGGGGGTGACCCGGGAGGCGATCAGCCCTGGAGAACCTCTGGGGATCAATCCCCATGAACGGTATATCATTGTGGTAGGTTCTGTGGAAAATAAAGAGTGTGGGGTTTTTGATGCAGTAAAAAACACCTATCAAAGGATACGCCTGTGAAGCGGTCTTACTCAGGCTGCATTCCGTTGATTTGCGATTTTGAGGAACAAGGGCTCGCTGCACCTGTTGATCCGAAAATTCTGGCCGCCAGCCACGGGCTATGGGCACGGGAGGTTCATGCATATGCCCCCTGGAAGGAAGTTGATTATCGGGATCCGGCAGGGAGGATTGCTGCCGGTCGAGCCTGGCGGTCGAGCAGGGGGGAGAGGGGGCCGTCTGTCATCATCTGCGGCGAATGCGGTTCCGGCATGGATGTCGCATGGCGGCTCATCGAAGCCGGAAGCCTTAAACCCTGGGATTCTGTTCTGGCCCTTTCCCAGAAAGCCGGAAGAGGACAGTATAAACGCAGCTGGGTTTCTCCTCCTGGAAATATTTACGCGGCATGGCGATGGCCGGATGCCGACTCTATGGGGGCGGACGGTATGAGATGGCTTGCGCTCACCCCTCTGCTGGCTGGGTATATGCTAGCAAAGGCAATGGAGCGGCTTGGCCTGGCGGTGAGGATCAAATGGCCCAATGACCTGCTGATAGGGGAAAGAAAGTTCGGCGGGGTTCTTGCGGAAACCCGGTCGAACCGGCGGCTTATCGGCATCGGTTTGAATGTTTCCTCTTCCCCTGGCGACAGGCTTTTAAGAAACGATTTTGCCCTCCCCGCCACCCATCTGCTTGCGCACGGGTTTGAGGCCACGCCTCTTCATTTATGGTTAAAGCTTGTGGAAAAGGGAAAGTCTCTTTTTGAGGAGATCATTTACGGCATGACGCCCGAAAATTTTATCTCTGCTCTATGCCCATGCATCGCCTGGGTCGGCAGCCGGGTTATGGTGAAAACAGCCGATGGAAGGGTGTTTGTGGCCACAGTCTCCGGCCTGTCCCAAGACGGAGGACTGAGGTTGAAATCAAACGGCAAGGAACAGACCCTGTATGCGGGAAGTATTCTTCCAGCATAGCAGATCACTTGGCTATCTGTATATTTTACATATTTTTAAATAGTTATATTATTAAACCTTATATATTACATTAAATTAAATCGATGTCTGAAGGTCAAGTTTTTTTTGAATCTCTGAAAGCGGCATGGGGGTGAACCTCCCTGTTCCGGGGGGAAGCTGAACCCCTGAGTTTATAAGATACCGCCTTCGAATTTCCACGCAGGCCCCGAACAAAAGGTTCAAGGAGACGGTTTCAAAGGATCGGTTGGCCGGGTCCTCAAGAAAGCTTCCTTTTACCCAGTCATTGAAGGCGCCCATGGAAGGTCCGCACCAGATCTGGTAGTCTTTTATCCGCAAGGGGTCGCCCTGGATCGCCCATCTTGCGGATTTTCCCAGGTAGGAACGAAACACCAGGGCCATCTGGTGTTTTGGGTCGACCGCCGCCCGTTCAAGCTGCTTCGGATCATAGGTTTCGAAGAATTTGCAGGTCTGCCGCCATTCCTCTTCAAAGCTGTTTTGAAACAGCGTCTCTTCAATCTCCTTTTTTTGCTCTTTCGGGATTCGGTCAAAGCCATCGTGGCTGCGGTACAGGTCATAGAGTTTTTTCGCACGTAATGGAAACTGGGTGCCTTTTTTTAGCACCTGAACCTGTATCCCCATTTCAAACAGGTCGGCTGAAGGCGCCATGGCCACATCGGTCTGGCCGGCACGGCAAAGCATTTCCTTGACCTTCTTTGAGGTTCCGGCCTCCACGCAGGCCTGATTGATGGATCCGGTGAGCACATACTCCGCCCCCAGGGAGAAGGCCGCCGAAACAGCCAGGGGCGTGGCAATCCCCCCGCCAAGGCCGATACCGGGAAGAAAGGGATAATGGTACCTCTCATACAGTGCGTTTCGCAGATCAAGCATGGCGGGCATCAGGGATAGCGCCGGGCGGTTATCCGTATGGCCGGCGGAATCCGCTTCCACCGTGAGATCATCCGCCATGGGGATCTGCCTGGCAAGGGATGCCTGGGTTTCTGAAATCCTTCGCCGCTCCAGCAGCCGTTGAATCAGGGGGTCGGGCGGCGGGGACAAAAACCGACGGCCGATCTCAAGCCGTGAGGTCTTGGCGATGATACGGTTGGTGCAGAGGATTTCTCCGCTTCCATTTTTTTCAATCCCCTTGATCCGGTAATACACCAGGGGCTCGGTCAGCTTCATGTAGCCGGCAGCGCTGATCACGCAAATCCCCTGGTCAAGCAGCAGCTCTACCACCTTCATTTCACGCTCAGACCCGCCCATGGAAAAGACAAGGTTAACACCCCAAGGAAGATCAAAGGCCTCTTTTTTCAGGCGGTGAACCGCCGTTTCAACCTCACTCAGGGAAAGCCCGGCAGAGCCGAAAAAGCCCATCATTTTGGATTTTCCGGCGGCCTTGACCAGCTCCACGGATGAAATGCCGCATGCCATGGCGCCGGCAAGGCAGGCGTAACCCAGGTGGTGGCGCTTTTTAAATAGAGAACTTCCGAGGGCGTTCGGGTAAAGGGGCGGGGCGTAGCCTAAAATGGGAAAGCCGCCCTTTTCTGCCGATGCGGCCTTTATGTCCGATGGGGATCCGCTGCAGACGCCCGGCTTTCCGTCTAGGTCTACTATAAAGAGGGGTTTCCCGACATCATGGATCGCCTCATGAATCGCGTCCGGTTCGGTCTGGGGGCGTTGATTCGGCTGAATCCAGGCTGTTTTTTTTTTGTTTACCCTCATTGGTGGATCTGCCGGTCATGCCGATGGATCAGGGTAGATGAAGTCGCGTATGGTCTCAAAATAGCGCCTGCCGGAGACCAGCATGAGAGTGTTGTGATCCGCTTCAGGAACCCGATAAAATTTTTTCCTTTTTGCCGGCGAGGCATCAAACAGATCTTCGCCGTGGCGCAGAGGAATGATCTGGTCATACTCGGCATGAATGATCAATGTCGGCTTGGAAAAACAGGCGATTTTTTTTGCGTTTGAAAACACCTGGTCTTCTGCGATGCCGATTTTGTCTGTGTTGATCCCGAGCCGTTTGAGCAATGAAAGGGTATGGGCAAACCCGCTTTCAATAATCAGCCCATCTATTTTTTGCGCATAAGCGTTGG
Organism: Desulfonema limicola; assembly: GCA_020722245.1. GTDB lineage: Bacteria > Desulfobacterota > Desulfobacteria > Desulfobacterales > Desulfosalsimonadaceae > DYLE01. The sequence continues at coordinate 11,162 of DYLE01000011.1, read as the reverse complement.
CGATCTCAATGGCGGAGGCGCTTCCCAGGGAGCGGCCCATGACCCACAGGCCGCCGGTTCGATTTTCCCGGTTGAGCCACTCGCAGACATGGTTGAATACCGGGTGGGTATCCTCAATCATGGCGCTTACCCCTGGAACGCCTTTGCTTCTTCCATACCCGCGGTAATCCACGACGATGAAACTGATCCCGTAATCGGTGTAAACCGGTCCGATATCGTCATAATCCTCGGCGATCTCACCATTGCCGTGAAAAAACAGGATGTGGTGTTTTTCCGAAGAGGCAAGATATAGACGGGCGCCAACGGTAATGCCGGGTGCCACGGGGATGTCCATGCTGGCGGCGTTGATAGGCAACCTTCGGCCGCTTTCCTTTCTGGGATAGAAAAGAAGGCTTGTGACCTCAGGGGTATCCAAAAGGGCGGTCTGATGCGTCTTATCCATTTGTTCTCTGGGCGCCGGGTTGTTGCCGGTTTTGATTTTTAAAAAAGCTTGATATTACAAGGCGCATTCGATAGATAAATATAAATGTTCCATTTAGCATTTTTTTAAATGGGTTTCCATTAAAAAATGGGAAAAAAACCGGTGTGGGGATCAGAACATGAACAACCAGGTGTCGGTGCTTAAAAACAGCAGGGGCTTTACCCTGATTGAATTGATGGTGGTCATCGTGATTTTGAGTATCCTGGCGGTATGGGTGGCCCCGAAAATCATGGGGCGCCCGGAGCAGGCCAAACAGGTTAAGGCCAGGGTCGATATTGAAGGCTTTGAGACCGCTTTGAAGCTATACAAGCTGGACAACGGCATGTATCCCACCACCGAGCAGGGGCTTGAAGCCCTTGTATCGGCTCCGGACACCGGCAAAATTCCAAAAAACTGGCGGGAGGGCGGGTATATTGAAAAGGGGAAGATCGCAAACGATCCATGGGGGAATCCTTACGCCTATCTCTGCCCCGGTGTTCATGGGGAGTACGATATCATCTCCTACGGTGCCGATGGGGAGCCCGGCGGCGAGGGTTATGACAAGGATATCAACAACTGGGAAATCGAATAATCTTTTTTTTTATATAAAACAGCCGTTCGAAGCCGGCGACCCATTTTTTTCATCGATGGCGGTGTTTTTTTCAGGTCCCGTTCAACAACCCTTCAAAAAGGACCTGGGTTTTACCCTGATCGAGCTGGTTGTCGTCATCTCTCTGATCAGCCTTCTTCTTTTTTTTTCGGTACCCCGGCTGGATATCTCCCTTTTTTCCGATGATCAACGGAAGCTATCCGCCTGGCTGCAGCTGACCGTCAAGTCTTTAAAACAGGAGGCGGTGAGAAAGCAGACCGGGTTGGTCTTAAACCTGGATATGGATGAAAACGAGATGTGGACGTCAACCCAGGAGGAGGTCAGGGCCACGGGGGAAAATGAAGACACTCCAAAAGGCAACGTATACCGGGTTCCTGAAGGGGTGCATCTTACAGGTGTTGAATTTACAGATCAGGACAAAATTACCTCCGGCATCGCCCGGATCAATTTTTACCCAAAGGGGTATTCGGACAGGGCGACGATCCTTTTGGAAGACGACCAGGACCGCCGTTTGGCATACCATGTTGAACCGTTTCTGCTTCGTGTCGATGTCGATATCGATGAACCTTAAATCGCGTCATGAAATCCTTCAGGGCGTTCAGCCCGGCTTTACCCTGCTGGAGGTCCTGGTCTCGGTGGCGGTCATCGCCATGGTTCTGGTCAGCATTATCCGCCTTCAGGGACAGACGATTTTGATGAACCAATCCTTTCGATTTTATACCCTGGCGCCTTTGCTGGCCCAGGCCAAACTCTCCGAGTTTTTGGAAGACCCCACCGGCATGGAAGCCTCATCTTCCGGGGACTTCGGGGAGGATTATTCCGGCTATACCTGGGAGATAAACACCGCGGATCTGGTGATCAGTATGGACGAGGACACGGAGCTTACCTTAAAACAGATCGACATCACCATCCGTTTCAATAAAGGAGAGATTCAATCCACCTTTCGACGGTTCATGAAGATGGATGCCGGCGCCTAAGATGATCCAGAAAACCCCCAAAAAATGGAATACCGTTGGTTTTACCCTGCTTGAAATCCTGCTTGCGGTCACGATATTTGCCGTCGTCATTACCACGGTGTATGGGGCCTTGAGGGCTGTTCTGTCGAAAAATGAAGCCATTCGTCAGGGGTCTGATATCTATGAAATGGCCCGAATCTGCTTAAACCGCATTGTTTTTGATCTGACCTCCGTCTATGTGGAATCCCCGCCGCTTTATAAACCCCCTGGGTTTACGGAGCCGCCGGACCCCTATTGCTTTGTCGGGGAGGAGTCCTATGTCGGCGCAAAAAAGTTTTCACGTCTGCGGTTTGCCTCCACCGCGCATCTCCCCATGGCGGGCCGCCCGGAAAAAGGGATTGCCGAGATCGTCTATTACGTAAAGGAGAGGGAAGAGCCCCAATCGGATTGCGTACTAAAGCGCGCGGATGCGCTCTGCTCCTATGATGAGAAATACCGCTTTGAAGAAAAGGATACCGATCCCGTCCTGTGTGAACAGGTGGAGGACTTCTCCCTGACCTACTTTGACGAGGAGGGAGAAGCCTATGAAAAATGGGATTCCGATTCCGACGGCTATCAATACGCCACGCCGCGATCGGTGGAGGTCAAGCTCACGATCGGGCAAAACAGTCAGGCCCGCAGCTTTTATACCCGGGTGACTCTTCCGGTGTATCGGGAAGACATGAAAGACACTAAAAAATAATGCAACCCTTCCTTGAGAACAACAGGGGCGTGGCCCTGGTCATCACCTTAACGGTCATCGCCCTCTTGGTCGCCGTCACCTTTGAACTGAATCGGCAGACCCGTGCCGATGTCATGGATGCCGCCCTGGCCCGGGACCAGTTGATTTTATCGCAAATGATTGTTTCAGGGCTGGGTGTGGCTGAATCCGTCCTCATTGAGGATAAAAATAAAACCGAGATCGATTCTCTGCAGGAGGACTGGGCCGACCCTCAAAAGCTGGATCAGCTTCTTTTGCAGCTGCCGTTTGAGAACGGAAGAATCACCCTTGAAATCAGCGACGAGCGGTCGAGAATTCAGGTCAACGCCCTGGTGGGTTTTCCCGACGGGAGGGAGTTTAATTCGCTGCAGAAAGACCTCTGGTATCGATTTGCCGCCCTGATGCTCAACCTTCAGCAGGACGGCGAATCCTTGATGGAGGAAGAACTGGAACCCAGCGCGGTGATCAATCCCATCAAGGACTGGCTCGATTCCAACGACGATGACGCCATCACCGGCTTAAACGGCGCCGAAAATGATTATTACCAGGCGCTGGATCCTCCGTATTTATGCCGAAACGGTCCGTTCCGCCAGCTCGATGAGCTGACCCGGGTCAGGGGGATTACACCGGAACTGTTTTACAGTTTGGACGAAAAAACATCCGGCATTTCCCAATACCTGACCGTCTACGGCTTGAGCGGATCCGGCGATGCCTTTTCTTTTGACGGCCGGATTAATATCAATACGGCGGACCTGCCCGTGCTCGCCGCGATTTTGCCGATCGGTTATGAGTTTTTAGCCCCGGCCATCTATGACTACCGCATCGAGGCCACCAACGGTCAGTTTATGCATGACCTTTCAAACCCCGCCTGGTACAAGGAGGTGCCCGGATGCGGCGATATTGAGATTGATCCCGGTCTGATCACCACCTCCAGCGATCTGTTTCGCATAGACTGCCAGGCCGGCATCAATGAAACACTCATGGGGGCGACCATTATCGTTAAAAGGGAACAGGAGGTCGAAACCGGGAAATGGTATTGCAGGGTATTGAACTGGAGTTATAACTAGAGTAACGTTATACAATTTTTAAATTCTATGGGATGTCTGGGGGTTAAGATTTTGTATGGGCCGAAAGATTCTGGCGCTTGATATCCGCAAGGACCGCGTATCCGCCCTGCTGATCAGAAACAGCCTGAAAGGGAACCTGATCGAGGCGCATACCCATATCCTTTTGAAGGAGTTGCCGGCCCAAGCCGAGGACCCCGCCGCCCCTCTTGCCGATGCCCTAAAAAGCCTGACAACGGAAATGAATGTTTCCGAAGCGGAAACCGTTGTTTCAGTTTCTCCCGACCTGATATCGTTTCGAAACCTGAAAACCCCCTTTAAGGATAGAAAGAAGATTCGGAAGGTGCTTCCTTTTGAGATGGAGCCTGTTCTGCCGTATCCCATTGAAGAAATGACATCAGATTTTTTAACGATACCCCACGAGGACCAGACCCAGGTTCTGGCAGCGGCCATTGAGACCGCCAGGTTAAACCAGATCCTGGATACCCTCAAATCCTGCGCCATCGATCCGCGCATGGTCACCGGGGGTGGCATATCGTCTGCCGTCTGTTTGGCGCGGCTTTACACATCGACCACGGATTTTTTCTTTATCGATCTTGACGGTCGAAACGCCACGATTTTTGTTGTTCTATCGGGTCAGGTTTATGTGGCCCGGTGTTTTCAATACGCCTCCAAAGACCCGGTTAAAAGCGCGCAACGGATTTATCAAGCCCTCCTTCAGATGCGGGCGTCTTTCGAATCGTTCTTTAACCTTCCGTTTGAGCCTTCGGCTGTTCTGATTTCCGAAGACAACCTCGGCGCTGAAAGCCTTGCAAAGGAGATCGAACGCCTGCTGGATCTGCCGGTCAGGCCGGTTAATGTGTTAAACGACCTGGATTTAAACATCAAACCGCCGGAGACCGAGGGGTTTCAACCGGATCGCCTAAACGATGTGGTGAGCCTTGCGGCGATTCACATTTTAGGGATTCGTACGGTTAATTTCCGCGGTGAACGCTCGGCTTTAATTAAATACTGGGAAGAATACAAAAACGATATCGTTAAAACCGGTTCTGCTGCGGCTTTTGTTTTTATTCTGTTTTTGTTTAACGTCTTGACCCATGCCTATTTTTTACAGAAAAAAATCGATCTTTTAAATCGCCAGATCGCGTTTATTTTTCAATCCACCTTTCCGGATATCACGAAAATCGTTGATCCGGTTCAGCAGATGCGGATAATGATACAGCAGGAAAGGGAAAAAAATCGGTTTACGGGAGAGCAGGAGGGGGAAAAACTCAATATCAATATGCTTTATGACATGGCCTCGCTGATCCCCGAAAGCCTTGATGTGGAGATCACCCAGTTTGTCAGAAGCGAAGACGCCGTTTTGATTTCAGGGCATACCGATACCTTTAACGCGGTGGATGAGATCAAGGGAAGGCTGGAAAAGGCGAAGTCTTTGGGCAAAATCACCATCAGCTCTGCAAACCAGGACAAGATCACCAACCGGATTCAGTTTAAGCTCAAGGTGGAACTGTAGATGATGAAGTTTAACCTCAACAAACGGGAAAAGAGTGCGGTTTATGGGGCGCTTGTTTTTGTAGGCGTTTTTTTGCTGGTTCAGTTTATCATTGCGCCTGTTTTCAACCGGCGCGACCTGCTGGCCGAGCGGCTGGAGACCAAAACCAAGCTCCTCGCCGAGATGAAGGCGCTTCAGTCCGAATATTCGGCCATGAAGAACAAGGCCGAGAGATCCAAGCAGGGCCTGGAAAATCGACCGGCGGGGTTTACCCTGTTCTCCTTTCTGGAGTCGCTTGCCGGTGAAACCGGAATGAAGGATAACATCGACTACATGAAACCCTCATCCGTGGTCAATGAGGACTCGGGACTTCGCTTCTCGCGGGTGGAGATGAAGCTTCAGGGGATCGACATGAACAACCTGACCACGTTTCTCTATCGGGTCGAGACCTCCAAAAACATGGTGGTTGTCAGACGCCTTTCCATCATCAGGGCGGGAGAGGCCAAGGGGTTGCTCACTGCGGTGCTCCAGGTGGAAGCCATTGAATCATGAGAGGAGCCTGTGATGGGCTCCTGTAATCCTTAGGGCTGGATTATTTTTATATGAAGAAAGGGATGATTTATATCTTGTATGCGGCGGCTGTTACGCTGGTGTTTCTCTACTGCCTGTTTCCCACCGAGGCCGTTACCGCATACATCAATTATCAGGTTTCAAAATCCTTGCCCGGACTGAAGGTCTCCATCGACCGGATCAGGCCGAGCTTTCCTCCTGGATTGCGTTTTAATGGCGTGAACCTGTTAGATAAGGATCGTTCTGTTTTCAGCGCCGAACTGTTGAAGATAACCCCTGTCTACCTTAAAATTTTATCGTCTGAAAAATCTTTTCATGTATCCGGGGACTCCTGCGGCGGAAGACTGGAAGGCACGGTCCGGGTTTTACCGTCAAAAGGAAAGCCGGGTTTCAGCATGGACCTGGTGTTTGGGGGTCTTCGCATGGAACGGATACAGGGGTTGCAGGATAGGGTTCCTGCGAAGCTTTCCGGAACCGCAAAGGGAAGTTTGGTTTTCAGCACCGGCCAACCGCTTGGAAAGGGGAGCGTTGATCTGGCGGTCTCAGGATGCAGCCTTGAATTTACGCCATCCCTTTTTGGGATTCATGATCTGAAATTTGAGAGCATTGACGCCGGGTTGGAGCTGGCAGGGCGTCGCCTTCTTTTAAAAAAGTTTGACATGAAAAGCGATCAGGTTTCAGGAAGTGCAAGCGGCTCCCTGAACCTGGAACTCCCTGTCGAAAAAAGCCAGGTGAGCATATCCGGCCATATCCTGCCGCAACCGGCCTTTGTACGGAACCTGGGGGATCTTTTCCCCGTCGAGTTGTTTTTTGATAAAAAGAACAGAAACACGGGCATACCCTTTCGGATCTCAGGCACCCTTGAGCATCCGAATTTTAAAATCAGGTAACCCATGACGGAGTCATGATGAGATTCGGTTTTACCGCTTTAAACATTTTGCTTGTGGCGGCCGCCTGTTTTTTTGGCGTGGATCTGTTTTACCAGATCGTCTCCTCAAGACTGGTCCAGGCCTCATTGTCGGATCTAAAGGCAGTAAGCGCCCCACCACGTCAACTGATTGGGGAAAGGCGGCTCGAACCGTCGGAGGAAAGTTTGGGCGGCGCTGCCTGCCAGGCGATTATCGATCGCGACCTGTTTAAAACAAAAGGCGCTGCAAAGCAGGAAAAAAAATTGGATGCGGCTGAACTGGAAAACCTGGAGAAAACCCAGTTGAACCTTACCCTCTGGGGCACGGTCACCGGGATTGTGGATACGCCCTATGCCGTGATTGAGGACACGCAAAAGCACAAGCAGGGGCTTTACCGGGAAGGGGATTCCATTCAGAACGCCCAAATCAAGATGATTTTAAGGAAAAAAGTGGTGCTTACGGTCAACGGCAGGGATGAAATCCTTTTGATGGATGAGAAAAAGGAAAAGCCCGGCTCAGCGGTTTCAGCCAGCCGGGGTGAAGAAGCGTACAGCCCGCTGGATGCGGAAGGCGATACCGTCAGCGTGGATCGCACCAAGGTGGACGGCGCATTAAAGGATATCAATCAGCTGATGAGCCAGGTCAGGATCCGACCGCATTTCAAAGACGGTCAGCCTGAGGGGTTGTTGTTAAGCCATATTCGTCAAAACTCCATCTTTTCGGAAATGGGGCTGCAAAGCGGCGATATCGTGAAGGGGGTCAACGGCAACGAGATCAAATCCGTTGACGACGCCCTGAAGTTTTATGAAAGCCTGAAATCCTCTTCCTCTGTTCAGCTTCAGATCGAGCGGCAGGGTGAAGAACAAACAATCACCTACCATATTGACTGAGAACCCAGATACAACAATGGAGCAACGGAATAGCGATATGAGATCATATCCCAAGGGGTTAATGGTTGTCCTGTATGTCTGTCTGTTTTTTTTGTTCACCCTTCTTTTTGCCCATGCCCAACCCGAAGGGGAGCCGCCGCCGGATAAGAGCCAAACCCTACCCAAAGAACCCGAGGCTGTTCCGGCGCCGCCCGAGGTCTCTGACCGTTCGGTGTCCATCGATTTCAATGATGTGGACATCACGGTGTTTATTAAATTTATCAGCGAACTGACCGGCAAAAATTTTATCATCGACAGCCGGGTCAAGGGTAAGGTCACGGTGATTTCACCGACAAAGGTCTCGGTGGATGAGGCCTACAAGGTGTTTGAATCCGTGCTGGAGGTGAACGGCTTTGCTCTGGTTGAGGCCGGAGAGGTCACCAAGATCATCCCCTCACCATACGCCCGCACCATGAACATTGAAACACGGTTCCAAAAGGAGAAGGATTCCCCGGAGGATAAGATTGTCACCCAGATTATCCGCCTGGCTTATGCTGATCCTGAAGAGGTCAAACAGCTTTGCGCGCCTCTGGTTTCCAAAAGCAGCGTGGTCCTTTCCTATCCCCCCACGAACATGCTGATCATCACGGACGTCTATTCAAACATCAAGAGGCTTTTAGGGATCATCGAGGCCATTGATGTGACGGGCATCGGAAAACAGATCTCCACCATTCCGGTGGAGTTCGCCACGGCCGAAGACCTTCTCAAGATCATTGATTCAGTTTTTAATGCGAACGCCTCCCAGAGAAAAGGGGGGCAGAAGGATGTGGTCATGGTTTCAGATGAGCGGACCAATACGATTATCGCTTTAGCCAGCGAGGCCGACACGGCGCGGGTGAAGGACCTGGTGCGCATGCTGGACAAGGAGGTCCCCCGGGGCAAGGAAAAAATCCATGTCTATTACCTGGAAAACGCAAAGGCCGAGGACCTCGCTGTGGTGTTGCAGGAGATCCCATCAAAGGAAGGCACGCCGCAAGAAGGCCAGGGAAAAAAGCTGGCGCCGCTGGTTTCCGAAGACGTCAAGATCAAGGCGGACAAGGCCACCAACAGCCTGATCATCGTGGCGGAAAAGGATGAGTATGAGATTATCAAGGAGATTATTCAAAAACTGGATATCCGCCGTTCCATGGTCTATATTGAATGCCTGATCATGGAGGTCAGCAAGGACCGCTCCCTGAATATGGGGGCGGAATGGCTTGTCGGAGGGAATGCCCACTATCTGGACAAGAAGGGGGTTTACGGCGGCGGATTTTCCGGAGGAGCGACCGGAGGCGGGGATTCCGGCTACATCGGCAGCCTTTCCCAGGGTCTGGGGAAGACCCCTGTTCTCCCTCCCGGATTTTCGTTGGGGGTTTTCGGTGAGGATATCACCGTAGGAAACGTGACCTTTCCGACGATTGCCGCCATCATCAATGCATACAAGAAGGACAAGGACGTGCATATCCTTTCCACTCCGCAGATCCTGACCACGGATAACGAAAAGGCAAAGATCACCGTGGGGAAGAACATCCCCTTTCTGACAAAGGCCAGCACCGGGGATACCAACTACAGCAACTATGAATACAAGGACGTCGGCATCAGCCTGGAGATCACCCCCCAGATCAGCAAGGACCGGAAGATCCGGCTTGAGATCGCCCAGGAGGTCACCAAGCTGGAGACCACCACTGACCTGTTTCAGCCCACCACCCTGAAACGATCGATCAATACGGTCGTTGTGATCGATGACGCCAACACGGTGGTGGTCGGCGGATTGATCGACGACAGCCTTTCCGCCACCAACTATCAGGTGCCGTGTCTCGGCGGCATACCGGTGATCGGATGGCTTTTCAGGTCCATGGGCAGGGGCCATGAAGAAACAAACCTGTTCGTGTTTTTAACCCCCCACGTGGTGCAAAGCGCCGAAGAGATAAAGGAGCTGCATGAAGAAAAGCAGGAGACGATCGACAAGATGGAGGAGGGACAGATCAATCTGTTTGAATTCGGCAAGGACGATTTTTTGCTGAAACCGTTCAATAAGAACAGCGGCCATTAAAGGTTTTTAGGGCGATGTTTAAACCGTTTTCACAGATACTGGAGGAGGAGTTTGATGTCTCCCGAGAGGCCTTTCAGGAGGCCCTGCAGGCCAGTTCGGATTCGGGTACGAGCCTTACGGAGGCGTTGGTCAAGAAACACCTTGTCACCGAAAACCAGCTTCTTGGGGTCTATAGCGAGATCTACCATATTCCGTTTCTGCCTCGGCTCGACATCGAGAGTTTTAATACCGATTTCACCCGGCGGGTATCCATCCAGTTTTTGAAAAAATACTACATGGTCCCCATAGAGACCGCGCAACCGATTCCGGGCCTGGCGGACACCGGCGGTGGGGATGCTCCGCATACGGTCATCGCCGTCTACGATCCCACGGCCTTTCAACCCCTGGATGATCTGGTCCGAATACTCGGCATCAAGGAGTTTGACCTGGTGCTTTCCACCCGGGATTCCATCCTGTCTTTGATCAACACCGCCTACGACAGCAGCCGGGATACCGCGCAACAGCTTGTGGAAGACATGGAAAACGGCGGCGACATCATCAGCGAAATCGAGGAAACCGCCGACCTGCTCGACGACACCAGTGATGCGCCCATCATCAAGCTGGTAAACCATATCATTTCCCAGTCCGTCAAGGCGGGCGCCAGCGATATTCATATCGAGCCTTCCCAGCATCAGTTTAAAATCCGATACCGGATCGACGGGGTTTTATACGATCTGCTGACCCCACCCAAGTGGATGCAGTCCTCTCTGATCTCCAGAATCAAGGTCATGGCGAAGATGAACATCGCCGAAAAACGGCTGCCTCAGGACGGACGGTTCGAGGTCAAAATCGGGGCCCAGAACATCGATATACGGGTGTCCACCATTCCCATCACCCATGGGGAGCGGCTTGTGCTGAGGCTGTTAAACAAGTCCCTCTCCCTGTTTAAGCTGTCCGAGCTGGGGCTCGACGCGCAAAAGCTCAAAACCATCAACCGGCTGATCCGGTCTTCCCACGGCATCATTCTGGTCACCGGCCCCACAGGGAGCGGGAAAACGACCACCCTGTATGCGATCCTGTCCCAAATCAACTCCCCGGGCATCAATATCATCACGATTGAAGATCCGGTGGAATACCAGCTGAAGGGCATCGGTCAGATTCAGGTGAACCCGAAGATTGATCTTACCTTTGCCAGAGGGCTGCGCTCCATTGTTCGACAGGACCCCGACGTGATCCTGATCGGGGAGATGAGGGACCAGGAAACTGCGGAAATCGGGGTTCAATCCGCGCTTACCGGGCACCTTGTTTTTTCGACCCTGCATACCAACGATTCGGCCACCGCCATTACCCGGCTTGTTGATATCGGGATCGAGCCTTTTCTGATTTCCTCCACCGTGAT
>DYLE01000210.1 GCA_020722245.1 Desulfonema limicola | reverse complement strand
GAGCCGAAGAACTCTGACCTGGCCCATAGGACCAGGTTTTAAATTTGAAATAAACCAGGATCGTGCTTTAAAAGAAAAGCCGGGCAGACCCAGGCGCGATTAATCGTTTGACAGCCTTTGTTTACTTTCATAGAATACATCGGTTTTTTAAACCGCTGGTCCATGGGAAGTCCGCCGGTCAAGCCTTTAGCTGGAACAGGATGTTGGAATGATTGAAAATCATGGGGTCGGGCATCGGGTATGGTTTCTTATCATCGCCGTGGCGATGGCGACGGCGCTTATGCCGCGCCTCGGTCTAGGTCAGGCCCCGCCGGAGGCCCCCCCCACAGGTTACTTCGAGGAGGAAGAAACGGCCACGGCCCTCGAGGCCTCGCCGGACTACCCCACCTATTTGTATTTCGCCGATGAGAAGTGTGAATTTTTAACCGGCGAGGCAAGGAGGCGGGTTTCCTGCGAGAATCCGACGGCGTGCTGCCGGATGCTCCTTGAGGGGTTGATCAAAGGGCCGTCAAAGAGCGGCCTGGTCCGGACACTTCCCGAAGGCACAGGCCTGCGGGCGGTGTATATCGGCCCCGATGAAACCATCTATGTGGACTTTACCGAGAAAATCCGCGCCGGGCATCCCGGCGGCGTCAGGTCCGAGATGATGACGGTGTATTCCATCGTCAACACCCTGGTCCTCAATGTTTCTGGAGTGGAGCAGGTGAAGATACTGATCGAAGGACAGGAGGCTGAAACCCTGGCCGGGCATGTGGATATCCGGTTTCCTTTAAAAGCGGACATGCTGCTTATTCGATGAAACCTACGAGAAAAATCAATCAGATTCGAAACATCGGCATCATCGCCCATATCGACGCGGGCAAGACCACGGTGACCGAACGGATACTCTATTACACCGGCCGGTCCCACAAGATCGGCGAGGTGCATGACGGCGAGGCCGTGATGGACTGGATGCCGGACGAGCAGGAGCGCGGGATTACCATCACCTCGGCGGTGACCACCTGCCCCTGGAAGGACCACCAGGTCCAGATCATCGACACCCCCGGGCATGTGGATTTCACCATCGAGGTGGAGCGCTCCCTGCGCGTGCTTGACGGCGCCGTGGGGGTGTTCTGCGCCGTGGGCGGGGTTGAACCCCAGTCGGAGACGGTCTGGCGTCAGGCGGACAAGTACCTGGTGCCGAAGATCGCCTTTGTCAACAAGATGGACCGCATCGGCGCGGATTATTTTCGCGTTGTTGAAATGATTAAACAACGGTTGAACGCCAACCCTCTGATGGTTCAGCTTCCCATCGGCCGGGAGGACGGTTTTTCCGGGACCATTGACCTGCTGCGCATGAAACAGATGGTCTGGAAGTCCGACGACCCGGACACGCCAATAGAAACCACCGATGTTCAAGAGGCGTTTCTGGAGGACGCCTTGAAATACCGGGAGCGCGTCATTGAGCAGGTGGCGGAGGTGGACGACGAAATCATGGAGTCCTACCTGGAAGAAAAGCCGGTTTCAGACGAAGACCTGATCGCCGCGATCCGCAGGGCCACGATAAAACTGAAACTGGTGCCCGTGCTCTGCGGGTCGGCCTTGAAAAACAAGGGGATTCAACCGCTGCTGGACGCGGTGATTCAGTTCTTGCCCAGCCCCGTCGAGGTGCCTCCGGTGCAGGGGCACCATCCTGAAACCGGCGAGGCGTTAAGTTTTGCCGTCAAAGAAAAGGGGCCGCTGATCGGCCTGATCTTCAAGGTCTCCATGATCGACGGGCGAAAGCTTTCCTATGTCCGGATATACTGCGGCCAATTAAAGGCCGGCGAAGAGGTCTACAATCCTGTTCTTCACAAAAAGGAAAAAATCTCGCGGATCTTGAAAATTCACGCCAACAAACGGGAGCGGATCGAGGAGGCGAAGGCCGGCAGCATCGTGGGCATCATCGGGCTTAAGGATTCCTCCACCGGCCATACCCTCTGCAGCATGGACGCCCCGGTGCTGCTTGAGCAGATGGAGTTTTACAAGCCCGTGATCTCGGTTTCGGTGGAACCCAAGACCCACAGCGACCAGGAGAAGATGCCGGATGTCCTGGCCAAGCTGATGGCCGAGGACCCGACCTTGAATGTCCGCCAGGACGAGGACACGGGACAGACCCTGCTGTCCGGCATGGGGGAGCTTCACCTGGAGGTCGTCATCAGCCGCATGAAACGCGAGTACAACACCCATGTGAATGTGGGTAAACCCCAGGTCGTCTACCGCGAAACCATTGGAAAAGAGGCGACGGCCTCGGCGGTTTTTGACAAGGAGGTCGCCGGGCAGCGGCATTTTGCCGAGGTGGCCCTGACCTTAAAGCCCCTGCCCCGGGGCGCAGGAAGGGTTTTCCGCTCATCTCTGCCGGCGGACACGATTCCGGAGTCCTTTATCCCGGCCATTGAAAAGGGGGTAAGGGATGCCATGGATTACGGGGATCTGATGGGCTACCCGGTGGTGGATGTCGAGGCCCTGCTCACCGGAGGATCATACAAGGAGTCCCTGGGTTCGGACCTGGCCTATACCGTCAGCGCATCCATGGCCTGCCGGGAAGCCCTTCACAAGGGGGAGTCCTATCTGCTTGAGCCGATCATGGATGTCGAGGTGTATGCGCCGGAGGCCTTTATGGGAGAGATCATCGGCGATTTAAACGCCCGGGGCGGCAAGATCAACGCGATCTCCTCCCGGCCGGACATTCAGACTATTTCCGCCAGCGTACCCCTTTCCAAAATGTTCGGCTATTCCACGGCCTTGAGATCGGCCTCTCAGGGCCGGGCCAACTTCACCATGAAGTTTTCCCACTTCGATAAAATCTGATGTCCATACCCTTTTGGCTACGAAACCCCGAACGGGACCCGTCCTTCTGCTCCGGCGGGGGCTGCTCCCTGCGCCGGATTTTATTTTCTTCAAGCAGCTTTTTAATCCGTTCCAGCTGGTCCGGGTCCTTTTCGTAGATCTGGGCCTTTTTCAGATGAAAAGCCGCGTTTCCCGGCTCATCCTTTTTCAGGTAATACAGCCCGAGCTGGTAATGCGCCTTGGCGAGGTCTCCCTGCTCCCCGAAGCTGATTCCCAGAAAGTAAAGCGTCTCGGTATCGTCCGGATAGACCTTGAGCAACTCGGTGAAGGTGGCGATGGCCTGTTCATGCCTTCCCATCGCGGCCTGGGACCGGCCGAGGTAAAAATACCCTTCAGGCCCGTCATCCTTGAGCCTCGGCGTACTTTCTAAGATCTTTACGGTCTGTTCATACTCCCCGGCCAAGAAATAGACCCATGCCAGGTCCTTGATGAAATAAGGATCAGACGGATACTGCTCCCGCACCTTTTGAAGCTCAACAGCAGCCGATCGGGGGTTGCCGGTGTTTGCCAGGGCAAGGGCGTATCCGTAAACCGCAAAGATGTCCTTGGGGTCTTTTTGCATTAAACTGGAAAACCGGCCAACGGCCGTGTCCCTTGAACCATAGAGGGCGATAATCCGGGTGTGCGCCCGCCTATATTCATCAGACGCCTGAAGGCGCGTGTCTTTCTGATCCGCCAGCAAAACATCGAGCTGCCTGATCCGGTCTTCGGTCGCCGGGTGGGTGGTCAAATAGGTGGGAATATCCTCGGCGTCGAACCATTCCTGGGAGCGTATTTTTTTAAGCATGGAAAGCATCCCGTTTAAGCTGTAGCCGGCCTTCTGAAGGTAAAGCCGGCCGATCTGATCCGCCTGCATCTCATGCTCACGGCTATAGGCCAGGATCATGGTCTGTCCGGCCATCACGGACCCCAGGGTCAGGGCGTTGCCGGCGCCCGCCGCCCCGCCTAATCCGACCAGTATCCCGGCGATCACCCCGCCCATAGTCACCAGGTTTGTTTTTTTCGATTCATCGATCATCTGGGAGATATGGCGGCATACCACATGGGCGATTTCATGGGCCAGCAGGCCGGTCAGTTCATCCT
>DYLE01000209.1 GCA_020722245.1 Desulfonema limicola | reverse complement strand
GGGGATTAAAGTTCTGAAAGTCGCCGAAGGTCTGAACCGCGATCACGCCGCCGGGAACCGCATCATCATATTTAACACCGGATTTCAGATAGGCGGACAAGACTTTCCATGCGCATTGTGAAAGCTTGGACAGCAGCCGTCGATGGGTCATGAAATACACGCGAAGCCGTTTGGGAATGGAAAACACCCATTGAGGATGCGGCACGTATTTTTGATACTAAAAATCAGGTTCACGAATCTGTTTGATTTTTATTGAATTTGGCGGCCAGTTCCCGCCATTTGTCCAGCTTGATTTTGACCATTCTTTCATATCCGCGGTTGGTGGGTTCGTAAAAGATGTGCTTGCGGAGTTTTTCCGGCAAATACTGCTGAGGGGTGTAAGCGTCCTCATAGTCATGTGCGTATTTATAACCCTCGCCGTAACCGATTTCCTTCATGAGTTTTGTAGGGGCGTTTCTGATATGAAGCGGGACCGGCAGGGTGCCGGTTTTTTTAATCACATCCATGACCTTGCCGTATGCCCGGTAAATGCTGTTGCTTTTGGGCGCGGTGGCCAGATACACCGCTGCCTGGGCCAGACACAGGTCTCCTTCAGGCGAGCCGAGAAACCGGTAAGCTTCCATGGCGTCCATGGCCAGGCGCAGGGCCTGTGGATCGGCATTGCCGATATCTTCTGAAGCGAATCTCACCATGCGCCGGGCGATATAAAAAGGGTCTTCACCGGCGGCAGGCCGTGTTCAAGTAAACCGGCATAACCGCAACTTAACCCAATATCCCCGAACACATTGAGTAAAAAACGGCTACCTCCCCGTATCCGGTACGCAGCGCAAATGGCTGCCGCAGTGTCCGCGGTATTTCTGTTGACACTGGGTTTCATTCAGCTGCCCGCCATGGCCGAAGAAGCGTTCCGGGCCGAGCAGCCGCAAAACCACCGGTCTGGGGACTGGAAGGCGCTGGCCGACGGTCTTGCCCTGGGAGAATTTAACATTCGTCAAACCTTTTCGATCTGCAACCATCCCACCATTGTCCTTCGGATTGATCCCCAAAAATACAACCTTAAGCTGCTTTCGGCCTCGGAGTGCGGGGGCCGGAAAAAAACCGCAAAGGAATGGGCCGAGGACTTTGGCATGATCGCCGTAATCAACGCCAGCATGTACCTTCCGGACCACCGGACCAGCACGGGTTATATGAAAAACTTCGGCCATGTCAACAACGGCGTCATCAACCCCCGGTTTGGCGCTTTTCTGGCGTTCAATCCGGTAAATGATTCTGTTCCGCCGGTGCAGATCATTGATCGTTACGGCCAGGATTGGCAAAACCTGATTCACCAGTACCAGACCGTTATTCAAAATTACCGAATGATCAGCCTTGAGGGCTCAGGCACCTGGGCCCCATCGGATCAAAAATACAGCATCGCCGCCGTGGGCATGGATAAAACCGGCCGCCTTCTGTTCATACACAGCCAATGCCCCTTTTCGGTCTATGATTTTAATCAGATCCTTCTGTCTTTGCCGATTGGTATCAGAAATGCCATGTATGTGGAGGGAGGGCCGGAAGCCTGTTTGTATCTCAAAATAAACGGAAAGCAGCAATGCTGGGGAGGCGGATGCGAAACCGGGGTTTTGAAGGCCTATGAAAATCAAACCCTGCAGCCGATCCCCAACGTGATCGGGATAACCCGGAAACAGGATGCTATGGACAGCGGGTTTTGAAGGCCCAGCCGCCTGCAAAAAACAAACGAATTTGAAAAATTAACCGACCTGTGATAAATTCGTCAACAGGCCGTGAAAAGATAATTCCCGGCCTGAGGTGGGAGCGGCACCAACTGAATTTTTGGGGTTAGGTTGTAACGATGAACGCAGATGACAGAAGCTACCAGAAATCCTTTATCCTGGATATGGACGGGGTGGTGTATACCGGTCCGAAACTGATCCCCGGAGCCATGGAGTTTGTAAACAAGCTAAAGCAGGGAAATTATAAATTTCTATTTTTAACCAACAACTCCTATCATCGCCCTGTGGAGCTACGAGAGAGGCTCTTTAATCTGGGAATAGATGTCACCGAGGACCATTTTTACACCTCGGCCATGGCCACCGCCAGCTTTCTTAAGGTGCAACGGCCGGGCGGCTGTTCGGCCTATGTGATCGGAGGGCGGGGGGTCCTGGAGGAGCTTGAAAAGGCGGGAATTACCATCACATCCCAGAAACCGGACTATGTCATCATCGCGGAGACCGAAGAGTATAACTACGCCAAAATCATTGAAGCCACCCTGCTGATTCAGAAAGGGGCGAAGTTCATCGCCACCAACCAGGATTTAACCGGACCCAGCCGGCGCGGGCCGGTACCCGCATGCGGCGCCCTGGTGGCTCCCATTGAAAAGGTCACCGGCGTTACCCCCTATTTCCTGGGAAAACCGAATCCGGTCATGATGTTTCTGGCGCGCAAAAAACTGGGGGTGCATTCGGCAAACTGTTTTATGATAGGAGACAGAATGGATACGGACATTCTGGGCGGTCTGGAATCCGGAATGACCACCTGCCTGGTCCTATCCGGGGTAACCACCCCGGAAATCATGGAGCGGTTCCCGTATCAACCCGATTATGTGTTTCATAACCTGGGCGAGATCGATCCTGACGCCATTTTGTCCCGAAGAAACCGGGTGGAAAACTGAAACAGCATGCCCGCCGGCGTTTCACAGGCATTCCACAAACACGCAGAAGGCCGCCTGGGCTCCAGCTCAGAAAAACCGGTCGGAAAGCCCCAGAATCCCCTCGTCCTCGTTTCATCCCACCAGGGTTCTCAGGGCCGTATCCCCCGCGGTGGTCCACAGGGCCGACCGGCCGGTGAAATGAAAGATCCAGGCGTTTATGGTCTCAAACAGAAAATCCGTTCCGAAAAGAGCAGCCCCCGCAAAGACCGCGTTCCAGTCCCCCGACCGCCGGGCCTTTTTGATCTTGCGGGCATGGATGTAAAAAAAACAAGCGCCAGCAGCGGAATCACATACCCTTGAGGGCGGATGGGTCGCGCCATCCATCACGCGCCATTTCAGATGCGGGCGTCATATCGGCCTCCTTTTTTGCCTGCATGGTCAGCCGTTTTTCTTTTTTCTTTCGGCCAGTATTTGAATAAATCCGATGATCAAACAGGTTATAATGCGATACCAAAGCCAAACCCCGTAAAAACCGCTCTGGTCAAGATCCCGGACTTGGTTTTGTTCCAGTTATTCAACCGGACGGATACATCCTTGGACACCACCGGAAATTGAATCCCTTTGGCATCCACGGCAAAAAGGGTGTTGTCGGCCAAATGCGTTTGCAGAAGCTTTCCCGCGATGGAGACCCGGAATTCGTTATTGGTTTCTTCAATGGGAAGGCATAGGGATGGGGGTGTCCAGTAAATATCCCGATCCCCGTAAAACACGCTGAGCATATCCGCCAGAAACTGGCTGCCTATGATAAAACAACCCAACAGGCCGATAAAAAACAAGGGGTTTAGGGATTTGAAGATCATGATTTTCTCCTTTCTTCTTTTATAGGGAAGTCGGGTTTTTCAAATTCCGCCAATGAAGGATTCAACAGCGCAGATTCGGTTGCCGTAAAACCATTCCCTATTTCTCCACCATCGCCGTCTCGTGGACCTCGCTGAAAAACCAGTCTCCTTCGAGTTTGATCATCCGGCATCTTGCCTGGTGGATCTCGTTGATGCTTTCCCCGCCTAGGGTTTTTGCCTTAAAAAAACCCGTCACATCCACCACCGCTGTTTTTTCCTCTGGAAATTCAATCTCCATATCGCCAAATTCCAGCGAGATATATACATATTGAGCGCGCGCCGCCATCACCTGGGCCGGGATTTCGGAGGCTGAAAACCGCTGTGAAACGCCATACGAAGGGATTTGGATATCGCAGGGATCGGCAAACAGCTCCCTGATTTTTCTCGCCTTTATGGCGGCGCGAA
>DYLE01000208.1 GCA_020722245.1 Desulfonema limicola | reverse complement strand
CTCCCATGCGGCCTGATGAAACTGGGACAGATCCGGATAGGAATTGAGAAGGGTTTCAAGCAGGGAATCGAAGCTTTCACCGCTTGCCTTCGCCATGGAGTGAAGGACCCCCACGATTTCCCGTCGGACCAGCCGGTTAAGGTCCTTTTTTCGGGTAAACACAATCTCAAAATCAAAATGCACCAGGCGGTCGCCGGAGACGAACACGTGGGACAGGGTGGGGTTTTCCTGAAGCAATCGGGGCTCGCCGAGCTCAAGGGCGCGGGCATGCCGATTTCCCCAGATTTGAGCATACCGGGCGATAACCTCTTTTTTGAACGCAAGGGAAATATGATCGTCCTGCAGCATTTCCGCCAGGGTGCTCCCCGGTATCCACTCCATGGCGATGCAGTCAGAAAAATCCCGAGGGAGCTCAGGCAAGGAATACACCTTCGGCACGTCAAACCCCTCGCGCCTCCAGAGGGCCAGGACCTCAAGCTCGGTATCGTGCCGGGCTTTGGCGGTGATGGAGGATTTTTGTAAAAGAAAAAGGGAGCCGAACTGCCGGAGCATCGCATTCAGGCGGCTCCGCTTCAACCCGTAGCATTTTAGAATGATGAAGGTTTTGCCGTGCGCCACCTTCATGACCCGCTGACGGCCGTCACCATGTCTGCTGAGGTTTATTACCTGAGACGCCTTGAGATCAATCGGCATCATCGCGTTCGTCATGCCTTTTGATGGAGGCTTATTGCAAAATTCTGAATGAATAAATAAAATCAAACAATTTATTTCCCCATCGCGGCCGTATTGCGCTCGTGAAATAATCGACGGAAAGCGATCCTGAGAATCATTGTGTCAGGCCCATCCATAGCTATCTTCCCTCCACACGCAGAAGCCTTGTTTTTTTGGCCAGGATGCGCAGGGTCAGGTATATGCCGAGACTGCTTAAAAGCAGGCCGCTCCAGAGGATATCGAGGGTCGGTTTACCGTATAGGGCATAATCGCCGACAAATTTTAAAAGCGTAAATGAGGCAATCATGACAAAAAACGCGGAATACTCCCGTTTCAGGATATGCCTGAAGGAAAAAGGCAGAGCAGGCCGTCTCCAGCCGTTTAATTTCGGAATAAACGCGGGTGTGCGTTTGGCGTACTCGAGATAGTCCTTGCCGTATTTTTCTTCAAGAAACGCCTCCTCGGCCATGATGATCCTTTCGTAATACAGCCAGAAAACAAGCCCGTAGATCACGCTGACCCACCACACCCGTACAAACAGGGCAACCCCCAGCATCATGAAAAAGTTGCCGAAGTAAAGAGGGTTGCGCATCAGAGAATAGGGACCGGTGGTGTTGAGCAAATCGGCCTTGTGCCGCTTGGTGTTTTTCCCTGAGGTTCCTCGAAAGGCATGTCCGGTGGTGTAGCACCGCACTGAAAAACCGAAAAAGGATACGGCCAGGCAAAACATTTCCCAGATCAAACCAACGGCCCGGGGCTCCTTTGAATAGCCGGATTCGAAAAGACCGGCAATCAGGACCGGGACCAAAAACAGCGGCAGGTAGCTGCGCCATCGAAACAGCCGGTTGCCCGCCCTCACGGAATGCTCATGCAATAACATATTTTTATACCTCTTATTTTTTCCTTTTAACCCTACAACGTTATTTGTAGACTAACTAACTGAAAACCAAAGAAAAAATCGAAAAGCTCGAAAATTCAATAAATCAAATAAGTTCAGTTGCTTATCTTGATAAGTCACGTTGTAGGGTTAAGTATCACCGTTAAATATAACCGCCGAACTGATCGGTCCCGGCGAAAACCCTTGGAAGGCTTGGGCCAAAATGGAGCCCCCACAGGGTTCGGGCTTCCTTGTTTTTCAAAACATGACCAGCACCTCCTAACCAATCATAATGACGGCAGGATTAAAGAAAAATTAATTTTTTTTAATTTTGATGGAACAGTAAAAAGTCAAAACTGTTCGCTTCGTGAGTCTTTCGGGGCGCGGTTCGCATTGAATGCGAAATTGCAAGAACTCGGCGCAAGCGCCTCAAACAGCTTGCAATTTTTAACGCATTCAACGCAAACCGCTTTTCCCCCCGAAAGCCTCAATCTCGCTCACAGCTGACTTTTTACCAATACCTCACTTTAAAAAATTAATAAGCAATCGGTAACCCCCCGGCTATGCCGGGCGACTCATAGGGTTTGACAATTCCGCGATTGTATGGGAAGTCTCTCGATTCTGAACCGCTCAAAGTTCAAGAAAAGGAGACCTCCCATGTATGCCGAGCAAAGTTTAAGCCATACGAGGTGGGAATGCAAGCATCCGTGGTATGGATTCCGAAATATCGGAAGAAGGGTATATACGTCGGCCTCCGGAAATATTTGGGGGAGCTGATGAGAGCGCTTGGGAAGGTCGACAAACTGCCAGGTTGATGTCAGCTTGACTGATGTAGGGCAGGGGTTTGCCTGGCCCTGCGCGATGGAGGTTTTTGTTCCCCAATCCTGGGATGATCCGGATAACCCGGCATGTGTCCAGATGCGCAAGAAGACCTGTATGCCGGAGGATGTCCATTACCGGGAAAAGCGGCTCAGGGCTTTGGACATGGTGGATCAGGCTATAACAGATCGAGCGCCCCACCGGGCTACGGAAGAGGAAGTTTCCGCTTCTTATTGAGACCAATCCCCTGGTGATTGAGGCGGCATCCAGGAGGGTGTTCCCTGCTCAAGGCTATCGGAAAGGAACCGTTCATGAGGAAGTTTGGCTGATCATCGAGAGGAGAAAAAAAGAGGATGGAGAATATGAACTCCGGTACTTCTTCAGCAACATGCCTCAGGACATGCCGACGTTGGAGATGGTGCGGCTCTTCCATGAAGGTTTCTGGATCGAGCAGGGCTATCGCCGTCCTCCTGCTGCTCAGCGTCGTCCCATTCCGTGCAAACGCCGCTGAGCAGCGCAGTGCCTGGGAGGGATTGCTCACCGCAGTCAACAGCACGACACCATTCCCCCTGGCCTCGGAAGAGCAACAGCGAGACGGCTGGTGCCACGGGGCCTGGGACGGGATCAAGCCGATTTGGAACCAGGGCAGATCCGACCTTTATCTCTCGGGTCGTTACTGGCATACACCCTGGGGCTTCACCAGCGAGGATCGCGCAAGGTACGACGACTGGGCCCTGGGAGGCGGCTACGGCCGCACCCTGACCGACGAGAAGGACAATCAGCGACTGCTCTATGCAATGGTCGTCCAGGACTCGTTCGAGCACCCGATGTATCTCGCGGGGTACGGCTGGCTGGCGCGCTGGAAGGTCGGCGGACCGCTCCGTGGAGGAGCCGGCTACTCCATCGTGATCCTCTCCAACGGCACGGCCACCAGCTATATCCCCTTCCCTGCACCGGTGCCCTTGGCGAGCTTCGGAACCGATCGCATCGCCCTCTACGGAACCTACTTCAATTCCATCTTCTACTTCTTTGCCAAGCTGAGCTTTTAGCAGGACCCCGACTGCCGCGCCCCCGGCGCCGTGCCATCGCCGGAAAGCCGCCGGGGCGGGCGAAACCCGGACCCGGTCCTTCCCTGCTGTCATGTCACATCGGTAATGTTGGGTAAAGTCTCTTGAGTTTGATGCGGCATCTGCGGATCACTGCAGCTGAGCGCTACCCCATGTGCTTCAAAATCACCATCCGTTTTCCGTTCATATACCCGCCGGCCCTTGTGTCCGTTCAGCGCAACCTCCAGCCCTTCGTCCACAAACCGCTGCTTTATCCGATATATCTTCATCGCATGTATCCATCACCGTTCCGGGGTTCGGGGCCTGCCCGGCGGGGTGGTCAGGGGGTCAAATATCGAGGGCGCCGGTATAAAATACCGGTTCT
Organism: Desulfonema limicola; assembly: GCA_020722245.1. Classification (GTDB taxonomy): domain Bacteria; phylum Desulfobacterota; class Desulfobacteria; order Desulfobacterales; family Desulfosalsimonadaceae; genus DYLE01. The sequence goes on along the minus strand of DYLE01000208.1, from coordinate 118 downwards.
AAGGTTTTAGAATTTGGGGCCATCCACCGGGATCAAGGCGGTTGTCGGATGCCCCGGCGATCCTGTGGCCCAACACCTGGATCGCGATAATCCCGTTAACGCGAAAATGGCGGCGAAC
>DYLE01000010.1 GCA_020722245.1 Desulfonema limicola | reverse complement strand
GCGGGGGGGTATGGTGCCGGGATGAGGGAAGGGGTGAAGAGAACCTGCCTGCCGTACCTGAAAAAGAAGGGGAGGGGTCCTCGATATGGACCTCAACCATACCCATTGATCGACTCCAATCGTTTATCTATGATGGATGCACAAACATCGTCTTTCCCATTCATACATCCGTCAGGTTTGCCCGACAGGTGGGTTTGCCCGGCATTATCCTTCAGGGGACCGTAACCCTTGCGTTTGCCATCCGTGAAATCATCAACCGGGAAGCGGACAGGGACGCAACGCGGCTCCGTTCCCTGTTTTGCCGGTTTACCGGCATGGTCCTCCCGGGAACCATGATTAGGGTGATTCTTGAAAGAAGAATCGAGGCGCCTGCCGGCAGGGAGCTCTATTATACCGTTTTCAATCAGGAGGGGAAAAAGGCGATCAGCGGCGGGTATGTTTTCTTAAACCGGGCAGGGGGGTAGGGGGAGCGGAAATTTCAGGGTTGCGCCCCTGATGCGATTTTTCAAGCCTGCCACCCGGTTGGGACCGTTTTATGCGTGCACGGTTTTTTCAATATGAATTTTATATTTTTTGATGCGGTTATACAAAGAGACCCGGCTTATTCCGAGAAGCTTTGCCGCTTTCGATTTGTTTCCCCCCGTTGCGGCCAGCGCCGAAATTAAACCCTCTTTTGCATCTGGATCAAGAGGGTTATCCCTCCCCTTTTGAAGGAGGGCCGCCGGTTTCTGTTTTTTTTGAAAGAGGTGTGAAGGCAGGTGCTTGGGTTTGATTTCTCCCTCCTCACACAGCACGAACGCATATTCAATCATGTTGATGAGCTCCCGGATATTCCCCGGCCAGGGATAGTCGTAGAGCATCTCCAGGGCCGCCTTGTTCATCCCTGAAACGGGTTTTCCGGTTTTTAGCCGAATCCTGTTTATAAAGGCGTCGACCAGGAGGGGGATATCCGTTATTCTTTCCCGCAGCGGCGGTATATGAATCGGCAAAACCCCGATGCGGTAAAACAGGTCCTCACGGAAACTCCCCCGATGAATCAAGTTCTTCAGGTTCTTGTGGGTCGCCGAGATCGTTCTGACATCAACCGGTACAGGCCGGTTGTCCCCCACCTTTTCGATCTTTTTTTCTTCGATCACGCGAAGAAGCTTTACCTGGGTGGAAAGGGGCATGTCCCCGATCTCATCCAAAAAAATATCCCCGTGGTCTGCGGCTTCAAACCTGCCGATTCTTGTTTTAAAAGCACCTGTAAAGGCGCCCTTGACATGCCCGAAAAGCTCGCTTTCAAGGAGGGACTCGTTTAGGGCGGCGCAGTTGACCTTCACAAAAGCGCCCCTTCGGCGGGCGCTTAAATTGTGGATGGCATTGGCGACCAGTTCTTTGCCCGTACCACTTTCGCCATAAATGATGACGGGGGTGTCTGATTTCGCAACGCTTGCGATCAGGTCAAACACCTGCTGAATGGCCGGGGATTTGCCAATCATGGACTGGAAACCGTCTTGTGCACGCAGTTCCTGACGGAGGTTTGAAATAATTTTTTCCTGGGCCAGCGCCTCACTCAAATCCGTCAGGGTCTCCACCCCGCCGATTATTTTTCCGTTGCTGCTTTTAAGCACGGTGGCGTTTTTAAACACATTAACGGTATCCCCGTTTTTTTTTCGAAGGGTACACCTCATCTGTAAGCGTTGCTTTTCAAAGAGGGCGCAGAAATGCGGTGGGGATTGATTTTTTTTTATAAAGCACCTGTCGCAGTTTAATACGCTGCAAGGCTTTCCGACAAGTTCAGTTTCATTGAAACCGGTGAGCCGCAGCATCGATTGATTAACGGAGATGATGAAACCCTTAGGGTTGACCACCATCAGCGCCTCGGCCATGGTGTCAATGATGGTTTTCCAGTACTGGTTCTGTTTACTCTTGAATCGCTCCACTTTTTCCTCTCGTTTGTAAAGCTGTTTGTCAATAAATTTACAGATGTTAATATCTGATCCTTTTACAAATGTAAAGAAATCTTTTTTAAAAAATTATTTATCATAAAATCAATAGGATATAAATTTAGCAGGATGGTATGAATTTTGCTGTAATTCTTATCCCTTTATTTGAAACTTTTTATCCCAAAGGAATTTTTCAAATATGAGGAAAAAGGATCAGCGGCCAAGCCATCGAATAGACCTCAGCGGTTTTATGGTCCCTGTCGCGGTATTGCAGGCGGATCAGAAGTTCCGGGAGATGAAAATCGGAGAGGTCCTCGAAATGCTCAACTGCAATCATGAAACGGTGAGGATATTTTTGCGCCTTTTTCCGAAAACCGCCTATGAATTGCTGTCGGATGAAAAGATGCTCGGGTCTTCTTCTTTATATCGAATACTGCTCAGAAAAACCGGTGAGATAGGATGACCCGCGGCCTGATTTTACCATTTATATTATTAACATCCAGGAGAAAATAGATGCCGAAAGCGAGTACGGTCGTAATTTACGGGACCAACTTAAGCGGTTACAGGATCGCCTACGCCCTCAGCAAGCTGGGGTACAAAACAATTATGCTGAATCGGGGGGCATATGTGGATGAGGTCAGGAACCAGGTGCTTACGCAGCTCCCCTTTGATCTCTGCTGGGCCTGCGCCTATGCGCCCCAGCGTTTGTTCGTGGGGCTCGGGGCCATGCAGATACTCTATAATTCAGAACTGCTCGAACTCACCGGGACTGCCGGAAATTTTAAGGCCAAGGTGAAAAAAAGAGATCCCTTTGTGAACAACTATATCTGCGCGGAGTGTGAAAAATGTATTGATGCATGCCCGGTTGAGGTAGAAAAAAACGGTAAAAAACAAAAGGCCGTGTATGTGGTGCCCAAGATGTTCTGGGAGAACATCTTTTTAATTGATGAAGAAAACTGCACGAAATGCGGAAAATGTGAAACAGCCTGTCCCACCGGGGCCTTGAAAATGAACCCGCCGGTTGAAGAAATCGAAATTGAAGCAGGCGCGATCATTCTTGCCCCTGAATTTGATGAACCCGGCGAAGCTGAACTGGCCCCTTTCGGATGGGGAAGAATACCGAATGTGGTCAAAAGTTCGGATATTGCCAGGGCGGCTCTGGCCACAAATTTTACCGAAGACTCTTTCAGACGACCTTCTGACGGAAAGCTTCCCCAAAGTGTCGCTATCATCGTGACGCCGCATTTCAATGAGAAGGGGATTGAGTATGAGAATTATAATGCCAGCGCCCAGGCGGTGTATCGCGCCAACAAGATAAAGGAGATGCATCCCGGCATTGATGTGTTTCTTTTTTGCCGGGATTACAAATGCTACGGCAAGGGTCATTGCCGCATGTACGAACGGGCAAAAGACAACGGGGTCCATATCATCAGGACAGAAAAACTGGCCTTAAGCGTGGCAGACGGCGAAAAAAACAGGATATCCTTTTCAACATGTTCAACAAAGGAACTAACAGACAAAAAAACAGTGGAGATGACCATTTTAATCACCGGCCAACGACCGCCCACCGCCATGAAAAGGCTTTCCAAAATTTGCGGCATTCCGGCGGAATCCCACGGATTCTGTGATATTGTGCCATTCACCTGCGCCAAAACCGAGGTGAACGGTGTTTTTGCAGTGGGGGAATTCACGTCTCCAAAAGGAAACCCTGAAACCATCTGGGAAGGATACGGACCCTTAAGAGAGATACTTTCCTGGCTGGGCGAGAAGAATGTTGCGAAGCCGCAGCCGCCTGTTTTGCGGGATGTCTCCCACGAGGAGGCAAAGACCGGGGTCTTTATCTGTAGTTGTTTTGGGGCGTTTTCCGATAAAATGGATCTCGAATCCCTGGTAAACAGGGTGAAAATGTTTCCTCATGTATCCCATGCGGAGATCATAAACGGCTGCTGCACGCCGTCTTCCATCCAGGAAACCGCGGCAAAAATAAAAAATTCCGGAGTAAACAGGGTGGTGCTTGCCGTCTGCACCCCGACCCAGAAGCTGATGAAGTTCAGAAAAACAGTGATGATTGCCGGGCTAAATCCTCTGCTGTCTGAATTTTTACGCTTGAGGGAGGATGTGATTCAGGTTCACACGGATCCGGCCAGGATGGAGGACAAGGCGGCCGCAATGATTTACGCCGCAGCATCAAAATTAAAAACAGCCCGGGCCCTGCCGACCCTGATGGACAATATCGGGTCAAGTGTCCTGGTCATCGGGGGAGGCCCGGCAGGGCTGGAGGCGGCGAGGTATCTGGGCGAAGCGGGCTATGATGTGCATGTGGCGGAAAAGACGGACCATGTCGGCGGCATGGCTGATATTTTGTCCAAAGACCTTGAGGGCCATGAGATTAAAAAATATATGGCCCAGCTTCTAGAGGATATTGAAAAGAATGAGCATATCACAATTCATACGGATACCACCGTGACAGACGTTTCAGGGTATGCCGGCAATTTTCATGTCCGGTTCGAAACAAAAGACGGTGAAACGGTTGAGGTTGATCCGGCGATTGTCATTATCGCCACCGGGGCGCTGGAGGCGAAAACCGACCAGTATGGTTACGGTAAGGATGAACGGGTCATGACCCAGCTGGAATTTGAACAGAAACTGGCGGAAGGCAAAATCACCGGCGGCCATGTGGCCATGATCCAGTGCGTTGGGTCCAGAAATCCGAAAAAGCCGTACTGCTCCAGAATCTGCTGTTCCGATGCATTAAAGAACGCCTTGACATTGAGGAAACAGGGGATTGATGTCACCATCTGCTATCGTGATATGAATACATACGGGTTTAAGGATGATTACTTCCAGGCGGCGTTGAAAGACGGGGTGTCTTTTTTGCGGTTTGATGAAAATCACTATCCAAAACTGGAAGCGTCCGATGATGCCCTTAAAATTAAGATCAACGACATCTCAGACGGGAAAGATAAGGAGGTTGTCTCGGATTATCTGGTTTTGGCTACCGGCATGGACCCGAATCGGGAAAACAATGAGGTCTTTTCAAACCTATTTAATCTAAGGATAGACGATGACGGATTTTTTGATGTGGAGTCCTGCGCATGCCCCTATGAAGATGCTTCCAAAAGGATCATGAAACCGTTTGAGCTCTCTTCCAACGGTGTTTTTGTGGTGGGGACGGCCCATTCGCCACGTTCTTTTATGGAATCGGTCATGATGGCAAGGCAGGCTGCAGGCAAGGCCATGGTGATTTTGTCGTCTGGCAAAATGGCGCCACCCAATGCCATGTATGTCTCTGAGGTGGACACGAGCAAATGTACCGGTTGCGGCTTATGTGTGGATGTCTGCCCATACAACGCAAGGGAGATAGACCCGGTCCGCAAGGTGGCGGTGGTCCATCCTTTTCTTTGTGATTCCTGCGGAGCCTGCGTGGTTGCATGCCCGAGCAGCGCGGCTTTTTTAAGGGATCAGCGGGAGGATCAGTTGATAAGAACCATAGACGGTCTGCTGGCGGTTTAATAATTTACGGGTATGACTAACGGGAGAAAACAGCATGGACGAAAAAAAGGAGTTTACCCCGTCGATCATTTACGGGCTCTGTAGCTGGTGCGGCACCGGGGGGTCTGAGACAGCCGGGGCCATGCATCTTCAGTATGCGGATAATATTCGACCGTTTCGGGTTCCCTGCACCGGCGCCATTGATCCGGTTTATATTTTAAGGGCCCTGATCGAAGGCGCGGACGGGTTTGCCGTTTCCGGCTGCCATCCCGGGGACTGCCATTTTGATTCGGGCAATTACCGGGCGCGAAGGCGGATGGCTGTTTTAAAGACGCTGTTGGAAACATTCGGGCTTGATTCCGAAAGGGTCTGGCTCAGATGGGTCGGCCATGGTGAAGGGAAACGGTTTGCCGATACGGCCAATGAATTCAACGATCATATAAAAAAAATGGGGAAAAATCCGCTGGCGCAAAGAAGGGATACTTGAAATGGCGGCCACGAATAAGGCGAATATGGATGAGGTGGGTATGAATAAGGGGATATGGGTTGAAGGCCGGGCGAAAAAAAAGGTTTTAGAATTTTTAAACGGGCTTTTGAACAGTAAAAAGCTGGAGGCGGTTCTTATGCCCGCCACGAACAGGACCAAGGATTCCTATTCATGGTTTTTAATGGGAAAAGACGGTCTGCTTGAGTCGGCAGACCCTTTCCCGCCGGTGATGACAACACAGGGGGCAAGGGCTGTCAGCTATCTGACTAAAAAAGGCAGGGCATGGAAAAAAACCGCGGTTCTGCTGCGCCCTTGCGAGTTAAGAGCCACCATCGAGCTTGCCAAGATCAGGCAGGTGGAGCTTGAAAACCTTGTTTTGATCAGTTTTGACTGCCCGGGCGCATACCCCTTGGAAAAATATTTTAATGGGGATCAGAAAAAGCTGGACGAGGCTTTTGATGCCTGCCTGAGCAAACAGGCCGAGCTTGAAGGGGCAAGGGCGGTATGCTCCATTTGCAACCGGTTTACAGGCCGGGGCGCGGATATTGAAATCGGCCTTATCGGGGGCGAGGCAAAGGGGTTCTGGCTTATCCCCGGAAGCAGGGAGGGGGAGGATCTTCTGGAAGGGGTGACCGGGAGCGCTTCCCATAAGCTCGAAGCAAGGGAAAAGGCCATATCGGAACTGAGGGCTCAAAGAGAAGAAAAAAGAAAGCAAACTCTCGACTCATTTCAGGAGACCGTTAAAGGGCCTGAAAATTTGATGCGGGTCCTTTCCTCCTGCATCAATTGCCATAACTGCTCCAGGGTGTGCCCCATCTGCTTCTGCCGGGAGTGCTATTTTGATTCCAAGGCCCTGAGCAGCGAGGCTGACGCCATGCTGCAGCGGGCGCAAAGGAAAAACGGCCTGAGGCTTCCGCCGGATCTCCTCCTTTTTCACCTGGGCAGGATGACCCACATGAGCATATCCTGTGTGTCATGCGGGGCATGCGAGGATGCCTGCCCGGCCGATGTCCCGGTATCCATGCTTTTCTCCCTTGCCGGGAGAAACACCCAAGCGGTTTTTGAGTATGAACCGGGCCGAAGCCTGGAAGAGGCTGTGCCGTATACGGTTTTTAAGTTTGAAGAGTTAAAAGATTTTGAAGCCCCTTATATAAAAGAGTATTCAAAGGAGCAATAGATGCAAACCTTAATTGACAGCCGCATGACAATGCCGGATTTTATTGCGGCTCTTTTTGATAAACTGGATCTGGCCGGCGTGGCCGCAATGACTAAGCTCCCTTCAGGCGAAAAGGCCGCATACACGCTCCTGACGGATAAGGATGACATTGAAGATTGTGTGCCATACTTTCCGGCAATGCCGGCAAATGCGGCCCGGGCTGTTTCAAAATTTACCAGACAGGCACCGCCTTCTAAACAGGTTGCCGTGTTCCTGCGCCCGTGTGAGTTAAGGGCGTTAACCGAGCTGGTAAAAATCAAACAGGCTGCAGTCGATAACCTTCTCATTATCGGTTTCGATTGTGCGGGGGTATTTCCGTTTTCAAAGATTCGCCTGTCTGATGAACTAAAATTAAAAGAATACAGGGAGGCTGTTGCAAAGGGGAAAAACTGTGAGGGAATCCGGCCGGTATGTAGCGCATGCACACGGTTTGTGCCCGAAGGTGCGGATATCGCCATATCGTTTATCGGGCGAAACCTTGATGAACCCCTGGTTCTTTCCTTTCCTTCCGAAAAGGGGAAAGAGGCTGCAAAAACCCTTGGTCTTGATTCTTCAAGCAAGGTGGAGGCATCTCCTGCCGTTGATAGCCTGGCTGAGGAAAGGGGCGGAGCCGAAAAGAAATTGACTGAGAAAATTGAAGAGGCGCTTTCCGGTACGGACGGCCTTATTTCTGTTTTTGACAAATGCATTTCATGCCACGCCTGCAGCCATGTGTGCCCGATCTGTTACTGCAAGAACTGCTATTTCGAATCCCAGACGTTTGAGTACTTCCCGGAGAGCTATTTCACCCGGATGAGAGAAAAGGGAGCGTTAAGGCTTCCCGTGGACAGGGTGCTGTTTCACCTCGGCCGTTTAAGCCATATGGGGCTGTCCTGTGTCGCCTGCGGCATGTGCGAAGATGCCTGCCCGGTGAATATTCCGGTGTCACAAATTTTTAAAACCGCGGGGGCGAAAGCCCAGGCCCTGTTTGGATATATTCCCGGGAAAAACCGGGATGAACCGCTTCCTCTGCTTACCTTTTCGGAGAGGGAGCTTGAGGAGTTTGAAGATTAGACGTTATTCCATCAGGAAAACAGGAAAAAATTATGGCGGATCAAAAAACAGAGAAAATCATCGTGGCTTTTTTATGCAACTGGTGCACCTTTACGGCGGCCGATCTGGCGGGTACCAGCCGGCTCAAGTATGCGCCGAATATCAGAATCGTAAAGGTGATGTGTTCAAGCCGGGTGGACCCGGTTTTTATTTTAAAACCGCTTCTTGACGGGGCCGACGGGGTGTTGATCGGCGGCTGCGCCCCGGGGGACTGCCATTATTCAAAGGGAACCTTTTACGCCCGCCGAAAAATCGCCTTGGCGAAAACACTGGCCGGGAGCATGGGGCTTGATCCTAGACGGATAAGGCTCTCCTGGATACCGGCCTCCGAAGGCCCCAGGTTTGCAAGGGTGGTTAACGAATTCACAAAACAGATCGAGGCATTGGGGGACAACCCCGCAAAACGGGAGGTGTATATATGACGGCTGATCCGGTTTTAAGGGATAGATTCTTCAAAAAGTATCATGGAGCGGAAATCCAGAACTGCATCCAGTGCGGCACCTGCAGCGGGAGCTGCCCCCTGGCGGAGCACATGGATTTCGGCCCCCGGCAGCTTTTTGCCATGGTCAGGGAGGGGGACATGTCGGCTGCGTTGCATGCCAATACCATGTGGCTTTGCGTTTCCTGCTATCACTGCATGGTCAAATGCCCGCGGGGGATATCCATTACGGATCATATGTATTCTTTGAAAAAAATGGCGGTAGAGGAGGGGGTTAAGGCGCCAAAAATGCTTCATCTTTATCTTTCCTTTAATGCCCCGGTGGAAAAACACGGCAGGCTGACGGATGTCGCGGCCATGGCCGGATTCGGGTTGCGGCATCCGCTTGCGGCCCTGGGGAATATGGGCCTGGGCATGAAGCTTGCCGCAAAAAACCGCCTGGAGTTTAAACCCCGCACGGTTAGTAATATCGCGGGTTTTAAGAAAGTCATGGAAAAGGCAAAGGAACTGGAGAGGCTGTCATGAAATACGGTTTTTTCCCGGGATGCAGCTACAAGGGGGCCGCAGGGTATAAGGAATCCACGGAAGCCGTGTGCAGGTCGCTTGGCATTGCGCTTATGGAGATAGAGGGGTGGAACTGCTGCGGCGCCACAAGCTACTGGAGCACGCAGGACCTGAAGGCTTATGTTCTGCCGGCCCGGATCATGGCGCTGGCCGAAAAGCAGGGGTTTACCGAGATCGTCAATGTGTGCAATGCGTGTTATTCAACCCTTCGAAAGGCCCATGAAAAACTGGCCGGCGACAACGACTTGAGGCAAAAGGTGAATCTGGCCCTTGCCGAAGAAGGACTTGCTTATTCGGGAAATTTGAAGATTCGGCATTTGATGGAAGTCATTGTCAACGATTTGAATGCCGATGATGTCAAAAAAAATATTAAAAAAGACCTTTCCGGTCTTGTTGTGGCCCCGTATTACGGATGTCAGCTAAACCGGCCATGGGCGGATATGGATGATGCCTATTATCCGGTTTTGATGGACCGGCTCATTGAAATCGTCGGCGCTAAACCGCTAAAAAATTATTCCGCTAAAACAGAGTGCTGCGGCGCGGCGCAGATGGTTGCGCACAAGGATTTTTGCATACCGTTAACCAACCGGATCGTAAAAGATGCTGTCAGCAAGGGCGCGCAAACCATCTGCACCCTGTGTCCCCTGTGCCAGCTCAATGTTGATTCCTCACAGCAAGGGCTTGGGCTTCCTAAAATTCCAGTTATCTTTTTTACCCAGTTGATGGGTCTTGCCCTTGGGCTTGCGGAAAAAGACCTGATGTTAAACAAACTTTTGACGCCGTTTAAAATCGCTGTTTAAGATTTTCTGGAGAATTTTGATCATGAGAGAATCCATACCGAAAATCGGGGTTTATGTCTGTCATTGCGGTACGAATATTTCCGGCAAAGTGGACGTGGAGGCGGTATCCGAATATGCCGCTCACCTTCCCCATGTGGCCATTGCCAAAAATTATAAATTCATGTGTTCCAAACCCGGCCAGCAGCTCATCATCGACGATATCCGGGAAAACGGTTTAAACCGGGTGGTTGTGGCCTCATGCTCGCCCAGGATGCATGAAAAAACCTTCCGGAAGGCCTGCCATACAGCCGGGATCAATCCGTATTATTTCCAGATGGCCTGTATCCGGGAACATGTCTCCTGGGTCACCGAAGATCGGGCAGCAGCCACACAAAAGGCAAAGGATCTGGTCAGGGGTGCCGTGGCCCGGGTGGCGCATCATCAGCAGCTGACCTCGCGGGTGGTGGAAATCAACCCCAATGTATTGGTTATCGGGGGCGGAATAGCCGGGATGCAGGCGGCATTGGATATCGCCGACGGCGGTAAGAAGGTTTACCTGGTGGAGCGGGAACCCTCCATCGGTGGGAATATGGCCAAGTTCGACAAGACATTTCCGACCCTGGATTGCGCGGCCTGTATCATCACGCCGAAACTCGTGGCCGTTGGCCAGCATGAAAATATAGAGTTGATGACCTATAGTGAGATTGCGGATGTTTCCGGCTTCGTGGGCAATTTTACCATTAAAATTCGGAAAAAAGCCCGTTATATCGATATAAACAAATGTACAGGATGTGGAGAGTGCACCCGAGCATGCGTCGTTAAATATAGGCCTTACACTATCGATGAAACGGGGCAAATAAAGATGCATTCAAAAGAGGCTGATTTGTAATAAACAAAATGAATTACTCTAAAATATAAGGGGTTCATTGATAATCACAAAGCGTCCGCCAGGATCAAAACAATATACGGAAGCAGAAATCGATTATAGGGGGTTTGATAACATTATGGAAAATTCGGAAAAAATTGATTGGCCTAAGATCAATCAAATTATCGAAAAATATAATGTGAACCGGGAAGCCCTGCTGATGATCATGCAAGATATCAGCGATATGTATAATTACGTCCCGCCTGAAGTGATTCCTGTTTTGGTTGAGAGGCTGGGCGTACGAAAAAGTCTGGTTTACAGTGTTGCTACCTTTTATAAAACCATCAGTCTAGAGCCCAGAGGTAAACACATTATAAAAGTGTGCACCGGAACCGCCTGTCATGTGCGGGGCGCCGATAAGATTATGGATGCTTTAAAGGAACACCTTCATATCAAAGAAGGTGAGACCACCGATAACCTTATGTTTACCCTGGAAGCGGTGCGGTGCATCGGATGCTGTGCGTCTGGCCCTGTTATGACGGTAGATCAAGAGACTCACGGCGGCCTGGACAGGGCTACAGCGGTAAAAATCATTGAAGGGCATAACAAGAATGTCACTTAAACCCATAGAATAACGGAGGCCGGAAGATGCCATGGCAAAATTAGAAAATAGAGAAGCCCTGGAAGAACTGAGAAATTCTCTGAAAATAGCGACCCAGGAAAAAAGCAAACGATTGATTTCTCTTTGTGCGGGTTCCGGTTGCAGCGCTTATGGAACCGCAAAAGTACATAAGGCGCTGAAGGCGGAACTGACCAAGCACGGCCTGCAAGATGATGTCGAAATTAAACTTACGGGCTGCCACGGCTTTTGTGAAAAGGGACCGATCCTGGTTATCCAGCCTGAAGGCATACTTTATCCCCAGGTCAAAGAAGACCACATTCCGAATATTGTAGAAGAGACCATTAAGAACGGCAATTTGGTCCAATCCCTGCTATTTAAAGATCCTGCCAGCAAAAAGAAAATTTCTCACGAGCACGATGTCCCGTTTTATAAACTCCAGAAAAGGATTATTCTCGGAAACAACGGTCTAATCGATCCCACCAGCATCGAAGACTATATATCGGTGGGAGGATATTCGGCCCTTGTAAAAGCCCTTTTCGACATGACGCCCGAAGAGATTATCGACCAGGTCAAAAAATCGGGTTTAAGAGGCCGAGGGGGCGGCGGTTTTCCCACGGGCATTAAATGGGAGACGTGTGCCCGGCATGACGGTGATCGGTACGTCATTTGCAACGCAGATGAAGGAGATCCCGGCGCTTACATGGACAGAAGTCTGTTGGAAGGGAACCCTCACAGTATTCTGGAAGGGATGATCATCGGCGCCATTGCCGTTGGGTCTCATGAAGGCTATGTCTATGTGCGTCACGAGTATCCTTTGGCGGTGAAGAACCTTTTGTTCGCATTGCAAAGTGCTAGGAGGCTGGGACTTCTGGGAGAAAATATTTTGGGTTCGGGTTTTTCTTTTGACGTTCATATCAGCCGGGGAGGTGGGGCCTTTGTTTGCGGCGAATCCACGGCGTTAATGACGTCGCTGGAAGGCAAACCCGGTCGGCCGCGGGCAAAATATATCCACACCGTGGAAAAGGGATTTCGAGAGAGTCCTTCCTTGTTGAACAATGTGGAGACATGGGCCAATGTACCGGTGATTATCAATAACGGCGCGGATTGGTATGCTTCCATCGGAACGGAGCGCAGCAAAGGCACCAAAATTTTTTCTCTGGTTGGGAAAGTGGTGAACACCGGCTTGGTGGAAGTGCCAATGGGCACGAGCTTGAGAGCCATTATTTATGACATCGGCGGTGGAATTCCCAAAAAGAAAAAATTCAAGGCGGTTCAAACCGGCGGTCCTTCTGGCGGATGCATACCGGAGCAGTTTTTGGATATGGGGGTCGATTTTGACGAATTGAAAAAAGTCGGTTCCATAATGGGTTCCGGCGGCATGATCGTCATGGATCAGGACACCTGCATGGTGGATGTGGCGCGTTATTTTCTCGATTTTCTCAAAGAAGAGTCGTGCGGCCAGTGCACTCCCTGCCGGGAAGGGATCAAACATATGTTGCAGGTGTTAACGGATATCTGTGCGGGAAACGGGAAAGAAGGGGACATCGAACTTTTGGAAGAAATCGGGGATGTAGTAGCAAAAGCCTCCCTCTGCGGTTTGGGGGCTTCGGCGCCGAATCCTGTGCTCACCACCATCCGTTATTTTCGCAATGAATACGAATCCCATATCAGGGACAAAAAATGTCCGGCCGGCGTCTGCAAGCCGCTTTTTTATTATGAAATCGATGCGGAAAAATGTACGGGCTGCACATTATGCGCCCTTAAATGTCCGCAACAGGCCATATCCGGTGAGAAGAAAAAGGTTCATCATTTGGACAGGGAAAAATGCATCAAATGCGGCATTTGCTATGACTCATGTAAATTCGACGCGATTGTCATCAAATAATCCCATGATATAAAAAGGTTAAACCCTATGATTACATTTACGCTCAATGGCAAGGAAGTTCAGGGTAAGAAAGGACAATATATTCTCCAGGTCGCCCAGGAGCACGGGGTCGAGATTCCGACATTGTGCTACCATAAGGCATTGGAGCCTGCGGGGATGTGCCGGCTGTGTATGGTGGAGATGCATTATGGTGGCCGGGTACGGTATGTGACGTCCTGCAATTACGTGATCAGGGACGGTATGGAGATTAAAACCGATACGGAGGAGGTCCACCATATTCGTAAAGTTATCGTGGAGATGATGCTGGCCCGTTGCCCGGAGGTGCCTGTCGTCAAAAAGCTGGCACAACAGTATGGCATAAAAGAACCACGGTTTAAAACCGAAGACGATGATTGCCTCCTTTGCGGCCTGTGTACGCGAATATGTGAAAAGATGGGAAGGGGCGCCATCAGTCTGACGGGACGGGGGCTGGAATTTAAAGTCGATACGCCGTTTCATGCCCAAACCGATGTTTGCATGGCTTGCGGTGCATGCGAATCTATTTGTCCAACAGGGCACATTGACATTCGGAATATTACGAAATACGAACCCAGGCCACTACTTTCAGAGTGGGATGTGGGGCTTGCAACACGTTCGGCTGTCTATTTGCCGTTTCCCCAGGCAGTTCCTCTCGCTGCAGTCATCGACCCGGAGGCTTGTGTCCACCTTCGTACAGGAAATTGCGGAGTGTGCAAGGAATTCTGTGAGGCGGGAGCGATCGATTTTAATCAGAAAGATGAGATCGTTGAAATCAATGCCGGTTCCATTATTGTTGCCACCGGATTTGAACCCTTTGACCCGACCCCTCTGACCCAGTACGGATTTGGACGATACCCCGAGGTCTATACCAGCATCCAGTTTGAGCGGATCAACAATGCCACCGGCCCCACCGCCGGGGAAATCGTCACAAAGGACGGGAGAAAACCGGAAGCTGTTGCCATCATACATTGCGTGGGATCCAGAGACCAGAATCATATGAAATACTGTTCCCGGATCTGCTGCATGTACTCCATGAAGTTTGCCCACCTGGTGCGTGAAAAGACCGGAGCGGAGGTATACGAGTTTTATATTGATATACGCTCACCCGGTAAGGGGTACGAGGAGTTCTACAACCGGCTTCAGGAGGAAGGCACCCATTTTATCCGGGGCAAGGTCTCCCAGGTAACCGATATTGTGGACTCTCCGGAGGATGAGGGAAAACTTGTCGTGGTGGCGGAAGACACCCTGGCGCGCACGGTTCGAAGGATTCCGGTGGACATGGTGATCCTGAGCGTGGGGCTTAAACCGGCCGCCGGAATCGAGGAGATCGCAAGGATGGTGGGGATATCCCTTGATTCCGACGGATGGATCAACGAGCTTCATCCCAAGCTCGGACCGCTGGCAACGCCTTCGGACGGAATTTTTATTGCGGGCTGCTGCCAGGGCCCAAAGGACATCCCTGATTCCGTGGCCCAGGGCCAGGGCGCGGCCGGCGAGGCGCTTTCCCTGATCAGCCGGGGGAAGCTTGAAATAGAGGCTGCCGTCTCGGTCATTGATCCGGAAAGATGCATGGGCTGCCGTCAGTGTGAGATGGTATGCGTATACGGCGCTATTTCCTATAACGCGTCCTTATCTGTTTGCGAGGTGAACACCGCCATCTGCAAGGGTTGCGGCAACTGCGCGGCCACATGCCCCAACAAAGCGATTGAGCTTCGACATTTTAACAATGATGAGCTTTTGGCTGAAGTGGAGGGATTGATGTTTGCTCCGGTCGGGATTGAAGAACACCTCGGGGGCACGGCGATGTAGAAAAAACAGTTGCAGAAGCCTTGCGCTCATGATGGGCGACACATTTTATAGATAGATGATTCATTATTCATTTTAATAAGGAGGATCCACCTGATGAAGGCGTATTCAACGGAAATTCTGATTGTCGGCGGCGGTCCGGGGGGGATTTTTACCTCCATATCCCTGCTTGCAAACAAGATCACCGATTTCAAGGTGATCTGCGACGAACCGGATGTGGTCTGCCGCTGCAATATTCCTTATGGGATCGGTAAAAAGTTTTTAAACGACATCAATGATGCGGTCACCTCCCATCGGTCCTTTTTGCCCAACTTCGATGAGGTGGGGATTGTGGGGCGGGTCAGCCGGATCGATCACGCGAACAAGACCGCCTATGGCAGGTTCTTAAAATCCGACGAGGAGTTTACGGTCGCATATAAAAAGCTCATCCTCGCCACGGGCGGCCAGGCGTCTTTGCCGCCCATCAAGGGGGCGATCAACACCGGTTACGACGGTTCCAGGCCGGTGGGGGAGGTGTTTTACTACAGAGGGCAGACCTATGACAAGGCTGCGCTTCGGGACAACGTGGTGGTGGTCCGAAGCGTGGCGGATGCGCGCCGGATCGACGCGATCTGCGGGACCGACCTGACAGTGGCGGTGGTCGGCACCGGGCTGGTGGGGATTGAGATTATTGATAACCTGATCATTCGGGGCAACAAGGTGGTGGTGGTGGAGATCCTGCCTCATCTCGTCAGTTTCTTGGATCCGGATATGGCGGTTTATCTGGAGGACGCTCTGAAGCATGAGGGTGCTGAGATTTATCTGGGAAAACCCTGCACCGAGGTCGGGGAAGGTTATATCGTGGTGGGGGATAAAAAGATAAAGGCCGATCTTGTGGTCATCGGCGCCGGGGTGACCCCTGATATTCAACTGGCAAAACAGATCGGGTGCCAGATCGGCAAGACCGGCGGTGTCCGG
The DNA here is from genome assembly GCA_020722245.1 of Desulfonema limicola. GTDB lineage: Bacteria > Desulfobacterota > Desulfobacteria > Desulfobacterales > Desulfosalsimonadaceae > DYLE01. Next base: position 8,265 of record DYLE01000010.1, on the reverse strand, counting down.
GTCAACAAGAACTGGCTGACCAACCTGCCGGATGTTTACGCCATCGGAGACCTCATCGAGATCGACGATGCGGTCTTTTCCGAACCGGTGCTGTTCCAGCTGCTTCCCAACGTCATGATTCAAGGCGCGCTGATCGCCAAACACCTGAAAGGGATTTCCCTGGAAGGTCCGCTGGCCGTCGGTTCCGGCATGTCCCATGCCTCCAACCTGTTCTGGGGGTTTGCCGGTTACAGCGAAGAGATGGCCGCAGCCCGCGGTCTGTCCGTTATGGCGGAAAAGCTGGAGCTGTTTACGGCGGAACACGCCTCTCCCTATGCAAAGAAGGCCTGGTACAAGATGGTGGTCTCGGCCCAGGACAAGGGAAGCGTCAAAAAGGGGCAGGTCATCGGTTTCCAGGCGGTCACCCAGGAAAAGCACCTGGGCGACCTGATGTCCCGTTGGGCGGATATCATCGGTGAAAGGGAAACCGTATGGCAGCTGCCCAAGCACAACTGGATTCACCAGCCCCTGGTGGGCAACCCCGGCAGCAACGCCTATATCATGACCTTTTTCCATAAATTTACGGCCCGTCTCGAAAAATGAGCCTTGACAGGTGAAACCCAGGGCCGCTTCCTGTTCCTTCAAGCCGGGATTAAAATCGGAAGCGGCTTTTTTTTTGGTTGATATTTTTGATTTATACCTTATCCTATAGGCATCCAGGCATGTTGGTCCCGTATCATACAGGCAAGGGCGAGCGAACCCCCCAGCAGGGGATGATCCGTTGAATCCATGAGGACCATAAGATGAGGTTTTTGCTTACCGGGTGTTTGGGGTTTGTCGGCAGTTTTTTTTCAAAACGTATCATTGAGTCCGGCCATGAGGTCATCGGATTGGATGCCGCACCCGGACGCGATCGCCCCGGCAACGGATCTTTTCGTTTTGTTCAGGCCGATACCACAAAACCCGGAGCCTGGCAGGAGCAGGTTGAGGAGGTTGATGTGGTGGTCAACCTTGCCGGCAGAAACATTTTCGCCCGATGGACAGCCCAGTACAAGAAGGCGATTTACGACAGCCGGATCCTGACCACCCGGCATGTGGTGGATGCCCTGCCGACCGGAAAAGAGGTTGTTTTTTGCTGCACCTCTGCGGCCGGGTTTTACGGCAACCGGGGGGAGGATGTTTTAAATGAAGACGCCCGGCCCGGGTATGATTTTCTGGCCCGGGTGTGTATTGACTGGGAAAATGAGGCGTATGCCGCCCGAAAAAAGGGCGCCCGGGTCGTCGCCATGCGGTTCGGCATCGTGATGGGGAAAAACGGCGGGGCCCTGATGAAAATGATTCCGGTGTATCGGATGTTTCTGGGCGGGCCCCTGGGCGACGGCCGCCAGTGGTTCCCCTGGATTCATATCAACGACCTTGCCGGCGCGATTATGCACGTAGTTGAGCATTCCGATATTGAAGGTCCGGTCAATTTCTGTTCTCCGGAGGCGGTTAGAAATTTTGAGTTTTCAAAAACCCTGGCCGGGGTGCTGGGCAGGCCGGCCCTGGTCCGGGTGCCCGCCTTTATCCTGAAGCTTGCTGCCGGGGAACTGGGGGATGCGCTGTTAAACAGCCAGCGGGTGTTTCCTGAAAAACTCTTATCCACCGGATATGAGTTCGTCTATCCCCATCTGGAGGATGCGCTGCGGGCTTCGATTTAGCAGCGTGCGTTGGTAAAACACATCAGGTGCGGATCGTTAAACCATATTTTTGATGGAGGTTACTATGACGATTGATCGTTTGATTTTTAGACTGGCGGGGATTTTGATTCTGCTCACTGTTTTTCTGGCGGTAATCCACAGCCTTCACTGGCTGTGGATTACAGGGTTTATCGGGGCCAACCTGCTTCAGGCCTCTTTCACAGGATTCTGTCCATTGGCCAAGATATTTAAAGCCCTGGGGGTGAAGCCGGGTCCTGCATTTGAATGACACCGAAAGAAATCCCAGAAAAGTTACAGCCTGACAGGAAAGTTTTAGACCGGCTCTATTACCGGTATAACCGGCGAGCCTATGTTCACCCGGATCCGTTAGAGTTTCTTTATCATTACACTGGCCAACGGGACCGTGAGGTCGCCGGGGTGGTGGCCTCCTGCCTGGCCTACGGCAGGGTGGAACAGATATTAAAAAGCGTAAGCAGGGTGCTGGACTTCATGGGCGAAACCCCGTGTTCCTACCTGGTTTGCACCCCGCGTGGTGAAATCGTGGTTTCCTGCCGGCGGTTTATCCACCGGTTTGCAAACGAGGAACACCTGGCGGCCCTGCTGCTCGGAATAAAGCAGCTCCTTCAGTCCTATGGATCGATTTATGAGTGTTTTCTTGAAGGGTTTTCCCCTTCCCATGAAAACATTCTGCCCGCCTTGAACCGGTTTGCAAAAAAATTGATTAACGCCTCTGGTCAAGGAGCCGCCGGGCATTTGATTTCTTTGCCGGAAAAGGGGAGCGCCTGCAAGCGGCTGAACCTGTTTTTAAGGTGGATGATCCGCAGGGACCGCGTGGACCCCGGTGGATGGGAGGCCATTCCCGCATCAAAGCTGCTTATTCCTTTGGATGTTCATATGCACCGGATGGCTCAGGGTCTGGGCTTTACCTCCAGAAAACAGGCAAACCTGCCGGCGGTGCTTGAGGTTACGGCCGGTTTTAGGGCATTGGCGCCCGAGGATCCGGTGAAATATGATTTCGCCCTGACCCGTCTGGGCATCCGGAAAAATACAAAAGGTGAGGGTACGATACGGATATCACGGGCCATGAAAATTTAATTTAAATCGTTTTTAATTGACCTGTCCCGATTCTTTTGTTACATAATCAATCCTGTTTTTCCGCGTGGGGATGTAGCTCAGCTGGGAGAGCGCGGCGTTCGCAACGCCGAGGTCAGGGGTTCGATCCCCCTCATCTCCACCACTCAATCCCATCGGTGCACCGCTTTTTGGGGGCCGCGGAAAAGGCAAAGGAGAATTTCAGCATGGAACGTTACGCCGAGTCCGAGCGAACCACCCGGGAGACAAAAATTTCGGCCTCCCTGAAAATCGATGGCACCGGCCTCTGTGAGATTTCCACGGGCATTCCTTTTTTTGATCACATGCTGACCCTTTTTGCCGTGCACGGTTTTTTCGATCTGAACCTGAAAGCGGCCGGGGATATCGAGGTGGATTACCACCATACCGTGGAGGATGTCGGCCTGGTTCTGGGCGACATCCTGAACAAGGCCCTAAATGACCGAAAGGGGATCAAGCGCTACGGTTTTGCCCAGATCCCCATGGATGACGCCCTGACCTCCGTGGCGGTGGATCTTTCCAACCGGCCTTATCTCGTCTATAATTTACCGGATATGATGGATAGGCAATCCGGGCTGTTTGTCAACCTGTTTAAGGAATTTTTCAGGGCCTTTATCAACCGGGCGGGGATGAACCTTCATGTCAACGTGATCTACGGGGCCAATGATCATCATGTGACCGAATCCATATTCAAGGCGTTTTCCCGGGCCTTGGATCAGGCCACGGCTTTTGATGAGCGGATCACACAGGTTCACTCCTCCAAAGGGATTCTATAGCTTAACCCCACAAGGGCCTTTTTCAGGCGTATGATTGTTATTCCGGCGATTGATATTAAAGGGGGCCGATGCGTTCGTCTGCTCCAGGGACGGATGCAGGATGAAACCGTTTTCTCCGATGACCCGGCGGCCATGGGGAGCCGCTGGGAATCGGAAGGCGCATCCATGATCCATGTGGTTGATCTGGACGGGGCGGTGGAAAAAACGCCCCGCAACCTGAAGACCATTGAAGAAATCATCGACCGCGTCCGCATCCCCGTCCAGGTGGGGGGCGGCATCCGTGACATGAAGACCATTGAGATGTACTTCGAGCGGGGGGTCTCCCGTGTGGTCATCGGTACGGAGGCGATACGAACCCCGGCGCTTGTCAGGGAGGCCTGCGGCCGGTTTCCCGGTCGTATCGTCATCGGGATCGACGCGCGAAACGGCTGTGTTGCTATTGAAGGATGGACCCAACAAACCCAGATAACGGCGGTCGATCTGGCAAGGCGGTTTGAGGATTGCGGGGCCGCCGCCATCAATTTTACGGACATTGTAAGGGACGGCATGCGTTCCGGACCCAACCTTGCCGAAACCAAAAGATTGGCGGAGGCGATCACCATTCCTGTTGTGGCCTCCGGGGGGGTGTCCTCCCTTGAGGATATCGCTGATATTTTCATGCTGGAACCCTCAGGGGTCGTCGGTGTAATTGTCGGCCGGGCGCTCTACGACGGCAGCCTTGATTTACAAGAGGCGATAAAATTTTTACATCGGCCCTGATTTTCGTTTGACAACATTTGAGCAAAAAATTATATTTAATTGATAAATAAAATAATTTAAATAAATCAAATTGGTTATGCGAAAATCGCCCGGCCGGAAGTGAGTATTTTGACGCCGAGTGAAAAATTGTCTGCGCTGACGGATTCCCGTCTGAATGGGAGGTACGCTGTTTGGCGATATTTATCCCCGAAGACAAGCTTGCTGAAATAAGACATACGGCCGATATCGTCGATATCATTTCCGAGCGGGTTGTACTGAAAAAAGCGGGCAAGGATTATGTGGGTCTTTGCCCCTTCCATTCCGAAAAGACGCCCTCCTTTACGGTGAGCCAGACCAAACAGATTTATCATTGCTTCGGCTGCGGCGCCGGTGGGGATGTGTTCAGCTTTCTGATGAAGCATGAAGGGATCAGCTTTGCCGAGGCGGTGGACTCCCTTGCCCGGCGTTACGGCATTGATCTGCCGACTCGGAAAATGACCCCTGCTCAGAAAACGCGGCTTTCAGAACGCCAGCGGCTGTTTGATATCAACCGCCAGGTCATGGAATTTTTTCAATCCCGGCTGGCAGACAGGACTTCCGGTCAAACCGCAAGGGCATATCTTAAAAAAAGGGGGATGCGCCCGGATGTGATCGACGCCTTTAGTTTGGGGTACGCCCCTGACGGATGGGACGCCCTCATCCATTTTTTGAATAAGAAGCAGATTCCTCTATCGCTTGCTGAAAAAATCGGATTAATCATTCCCAAAGAAAACAACGGGTATTATGACCGTTTTCGAAACCGGATCATGTTCCCGATTTTTGACGTAACCCGGCAGGTTATCGGGTTCGGCGGCCGGGTGATGGATGATTCCAAACCCAAGTACCTGAACTCTCCGGAAACCCCCCTGTTTAACAAGAGCCGATCCCTTTATGGGGTGCACGCGGCCAGGGACAAATGCCGCGAAACCGGAATGGTCTATATCGTGGAAGGCTATTTTGACGTGATTGCGCTTCACCAGCACGGGTTTTGCAACGCGGTGGCTACCCTCGGTACTTCCCTTACAGCCGAACATGTCAGGTTGCTGAAAAGGGGGTTTGCCAAAAAAGCGGTGCTGGTCTTTGATCCGGATCCCGCGGGTATTCGAGCAGCCCACCGGGCGGTGTCGCTTTTCATCAATGAGGGGGTGGATGCGGCGGTACTGGTTCTCACCGATGGGTATGATCCGGATACCTATCTTTTTGAGTTCGGCGCTGAAGCCTTTGAAAGGGCTTCAGCCGGCGCCCTTCCCATGATGACCTTTTTGACCGAGTCCGCTATAAAAACCCACGGGCTTTCCATTGAGGGAAAGGTTCGCATCATTTCCGAGATGGAGGAACCCCTGGCATGTATTGAGGACAAGGTGACCCGGTCGATTTATGTGCGCGACCTGTCGGAGCGCTTGAACGTTGAGGAATCCGCTGTGATGGAAAGGGTTCAAACCGCCGCCGCACGCAGAAAAAAAACCGCTTCTGAACCCTTTTTCGAAAAACAGATGGCTTCTGCCCTATCCTCCGAACCCATGCCGTCTGATGCGGTGCGATTTGAAAAGCGGATTCTATCGATGATGCTGGGTTATCCTGAAATCCTGCCGGAGGTTGAAAAAAGCGGGGCGCTGAATTATTTTTCGGATCCTCGGCTGGTTCGCATGGCCAACCTCATATTACGCCATGCCCAATCCGGTAAAGGCGACCTGCCCGAGCTGATGAACCGGATGGAGGAGGAAGAGGACCGCGGCATCGTCGCGTCCCTGGCCATGAATCAGGAGTCCTGGGACCGAAAGGGGTGCCTTGGGCTCCTTTCCCAGTTCGTCCAGAGCCGGACGCGCCGCCAGGACACCCTGGTTGCTCAAATTAAAGCGGCCGAGGCAAGCCATAACCATGATCTGCTGGTTCATCTGCTCAAGGAAAAACAGCAGCGGGCGATAAACCGGCATTGAACTTTTTTATCTGATCATTCATCCCAGGATTCAGGAGGCTTGATTTTATGTCGAAGTCGAAGAAAAAAAGCGAGAAACAGGAAAACCTGGCAAAGAAAACCAACACCGAGAAGCTGGACCAGCTGGTATCAAAGGGTAAAAAACAGGGGTATTTGACCCTCGAACAGATCAACGACGCCCTTCCGGAAGAGATGATGTCCCCGGATCAGATTGATGAGACCCTCATGTGGTTTGATGACCTTGACATCGAGGTGGTTGAGAAAAAGAAAAAGATCACCGAATCCGAGCAAAAGGATGAACACGAGGAAATCGAAAAAATCATCAAGGTCGAGGAGATGGATTCTCTGTCAGCCTACGGCGCGGTCACCGACCCGGTCAAGATGTATCTGCGCGAGATGGGTATGGTGACGCTGTTATCCCGGGATGGGGAGGTCGAGATCGCCAAGAAAATCGAAGCCGGGGAGCAGGAGGTACTGAAGGCCATGCTGGAGACAACCATAGGAATTGACGCCATCATCGGCTTGGCCGACCAGATTTCCGCGGGTACCCTCCGCCCGAAGCATGTGCTCAGGGACATCGATGAGGGGGACACCCTCATGGACGAGTCCATGAAGGTGGAAAAGTTTCTTGAGACCATTCGAATGATCAAGGCGATTGATCAGGAAAACCGTAAGCTACGGGAAAAATTGTATGAGGTGAAAAAACTGGGTCCGGATGAAAAACGTCAGATCCGGCGTTTGATCCGACGAAAAAACGAAAAAATTTTTGAACACTTCAAGGACTGGCGTCTGGAAAGCAGCGTTATCGACGAGATTGAAAACAAGATCAAGGACCAACTCCGGTGGTTCGACCAGACCAACAAGGCGTTCTGCAAATGCGCCGCCATGTTGAACGCACCGATATTCGATGTGCGTCAGAAGCTGCCGATCAGCGAAAAAAAGTTTCTCGCCTGGGCATGCACCTGCTGCAAGGCCAAAAAAGTGGAAATTCGAAGCACGTTTTTGGAGCTGAGAAAAATTCAGGCGCAAATCGAGGATCGGGAAAAGGAGATCAAGGCGGATGTCCGGGCGTTGAACCGGGTGCTGGCCTGCATCGATGAAGGGCGCTTGAACGCGAAACTGGCAAAGGGGGAACTGGTCAAGGCGAACCTGAGGCTGGTGGTCAGTATCGCCAAAAAATACACCAACCGGGGGCTCCAGTTCCTGGACCTGATTCAGGAAGGCAATATCGGTCTGATGAAGGCGGTGGACAAGTTCGAATACAGTCGGGGGTATAAGTTCAGCACCTACGCGACATGGTGGATCCGACAGGCCATCACCCGGGCGATCGCAGACCAGGCAAGGACCATTCGGATTCCGGTTCACATGATTGAAACCATCAACAAGCTGATCCGGACCTCACGTTACCTGGTTCAGGAGCTGGGACGCGAGCCGACCCCGGAGGAGATCGCCGAAAAAATGGAGGTTCCTTTAGATAAGGTCCGAAAGGTCCTAAAAATCGCCAGAGAGCCCATTTCCCTGGAAACCCCCATCGGGGAAGAGGATGACAGCCATCTCGGCGATTTTATCGAGGACAAGACCTTCATGCTCCCCTCCGAAGCCGCCATCAATTTAAACCTTGCGGAACAGACAAGAAAGGTGCTGGCCACCCTGACGCCGCGAGAGGAAAAGGTGCTGCGGATGCGGTTTGGAATCGGGGAAAAGGCGGATCACACCCTTGAGGAGGTGGGGAGCGATTTCGCCGTCACCCGGGAACGCATCCGCCAGATTGAAGCAAAGGCCCTGCGAAAGCTTCGGCATCCGACCCGCAGCCGCAAGTTGAAGCATTTTATCGAATCCTGACCCATCGAGCGAATGATCCTCCTTGACAGGAGACGGCCTTGGCGTTAGTGAAAAAAATCCACAAAAACCCATACGGGCCCATAGCTCAACTGGTAGAGCCACCGGCTCATAACCGGTCGGTCCCTGGTTCGAATCCAGGTGGGCC
>DYLE01000207.1 GCA_020722245.1 Desulfonema limicola | reverse complement strand
ACGGCGCTCACCATGGACCCGATGCCGATGCTGTGGCTGTCCGTGTTCGGGTAAAAATCGATTTGAACATGCCGAATGTTTAAAGGGTGGCAAAGCGGAATCAGCTCGGGCGTTTTCTTGGCCGCCAGGATGCCGGCGATCCGGGCGGTCTCGAGAACATTCCCCTTTCGCATGCGGTTATTGATGATCTTTTCAAAGGTGTCCGGCGTCATGGATACCCGCGCCTGGGCCATGGCCACCCGGTGCGTCGGGGGTTTTGCGCTCACATCCACCATCCGCACCCGCCCCTGGTCATCCATATGGGTGAAATCAGGCATTGACAACCTCCTTGCCGTAATCCGCTAAATATAGGTTTCTCCAGGCCCTTCGTCGGCGTAGACCTCGGTTTCGCAGACCACCGTCTGCTTGACCGCCTTTAAAGTCTTCTCTAATGCCGGAATCACGTGGTCTCGAATGTCCCCGGCCACCGACAGCGTCATGATCTCATCCCCCGCGCGCAGCGGCCGGTTTTCGGCGATTCTGATCATGATGTCCACGATGCCGGGGAGAGCCCTTGCCGCTTCGATGACCTGCTGTAGCCGCTTGCGATCCACGGTTACGGTCATTCCGGAGACCCTGCGGCCGTCCCGGGATGTGCCCCGCACCACACCGGTATGGGTCAGGATCATCCCCACCTGATCATAGCGGGGGTGCTGTTTGAGCCTGCTGATAAAATCCCCTGTCTCCATGCTTTCTCCTTGATGCCGTTGTTATTGAGGGGGATTTGAATCCATCTGCTTTTCGGCGGTTAAAAAATCCGTTTCCGTATTGATATTAAAAAAAGAGATCAGGTCCGGGTCCTTTTGCCGCAGGATTTCCTCGGGTATCCTCTTGACCTTGAGTTTTCTGATCATGCGTTGGATTTTTAATTTTTTTTCTCTGATCTGTCGTTCCACAAGACCCAGGCAGGTTTTTGCGTAAACGGCGCAAAGCGGCTCCAGCCCTGCTGCGGTTTCGGGGATGACCACGGCGGAATCCGGTTCAATGGCCTCGAGGAGGGTTTCCACGACCTCTTTTTTTAAAAACGGCGTATCGCAGGCGGTCACAAAGATAAACGGATGACGGGCGTAAAACAGTCCCGCATGGATGCCGGTCAGGGAGCTTCGAACCTGAAAAAGATCAGACACAAGGTTTGCATTCCATTCCAGGTAGTCCTCGGGCTGGTTGGTGACGATCAGCACCTCCTCAAAAAGCAATACAAACAGATCATATATAGGATCAATGATGCGCCGGCCGTTGATGCGCAGAAAGGCCTTGTTCGCGCCTGAAAACCGGGTGTTTAATCCCCCGGCCAGGATAACGCCGCTGCATGCGGTTTTGGAAACAGCCATGAAAAATCCTTTTTTTGGAGGTGAAGCATTTTCAGCTATAGGTGAAAATTTGCATAAAATCAAGCAGCCGTGGCAGGCCCGGCTTGAATAACTCTTGATCTTTAACAACCCCATCGTATAGACTTTCTTTAATTTCAGCCGGATTCCGGAAAAGGCTGGCGGGATTCAGTCGGCCGTCAAATCCGGCAACCAGGCAGGAGGGGGAAGACCTATGAAAGGCAGCCGTATGGTTCTGGACGCGGCGGGCATCGAAAAGGCGCTTGACCGGATGGGCCGGGAAATTATAAAGGCGCACAAGCATCTGAAAAATCTGGCGCTGGTGGGGATTCACACCCGCGGGGTGTATATCGCCCGGCGGATGCGGGCCCTGGTGCAAGATCTCGCCTCCGTTGATCTTTCCACCGGATCGGTGGACATCAACCTCTACCGGGACGACTGGACCCGCGTCGCCCAGCACCCCATCGTCCGGAAGTCTGATATTTCTTTTAACGTGGATGAAAAAGAGATCATTCTGATCGATGATGTGCTGTTCACCGGGCGGACCGTTCGGGCGGCCATGGATGCCCTGATTGATTTCGGCAGGCCGGCCCGCATCGAGCTTGCCGTGCTCATCGACCGCGGCCACCGCGAGCTGCCGATCCAGGCCAATTATATCGGCGAAACCATCAAGACCAAGGCCCGGGAGGCGGTGAACGTCTTGCTTTCCGAATGCGACGGGATCGACCAGGTGGACCTGATCGCAGCAGGGTAGGCCCATGGGAAGCAGGGAACATAAAAGAAACGCTCCCCGGCACCTGAAAATAGGGATCATCACGGTGTCCACCTCCCGCAGTCTGGCCACCGATAAAAGCGGCAAATGGATGGCCCGGCGGGCGAAAAAGGAAGGGCATGAGGTGGTGGTGCACCGGCTTGTGGCCGATGACCGGCATTTGATCGCCCGGACCGTATGGGAGGTGGTTCAGGAGGCTTGCCCGCATATCCTGCTGGTCACCGGCGGCACGGGTTTATGCCCGACGGACGTCACCATCGAGGCGGTGCGGCCGATGTTTGCCAAAGAGATCACGGCCTTCGCTCCTCTGTTTGCCCAGCTCAGCTTTGAAGAAATCGATTCCGCCGCCATCATGTCGCGAAGCACGGCCGGCGTCATTGAAACCACAGCGGTGTTTTGCCTGCCGGGCAGCCTGGACGCCTGTAAACTGGCATGCACGGCCCTGATCTTTCCGGAGGCCGGGCATATCGCCGCGCATACGAGTGCGCAGAATTTAACGCAAAAATAATCTTAAAATAAGGAACACACGGCATGTTTGGCATTGGAATGCCCGAATTACTGCTGATTTTGGCGGTCGCGCTGATCGTCTTCGGCCCTAAAAAGCTCCCCGAACTGGCCAGGTCCCTGGGCCGCGCCATCAATGAATTCAAAAAAGCCAGCCGGGAGTTTAGGGATTCCCTGGACGTAAACGATGAGGTCAAAAAAATCAGGCAACCGCTTGATGAAATCAAGGACCCTCTCCGTAAACCGGCAACGGAACTTAAGAAAAAAACCGATGCGCCCAGCGATCTGATCGACAGCGCCCCTCCGCCGCCAAGCCCTGAAAAAGCCGTTGATCCCGTGGACAGCCAAGCGAACAAGAATGATGGATGAAGACGAAAAGCTTCCGTTTACAGCCCATCTGGAAGAGCTTCGGCAGCGCCTGATCCGGTGCGCTATTGCCGTGACCGCCGGGTTTACCGTTTCCTATTTTTTTAAGGAAAGGCTGTTTGCCATCCTCACCCGACCCCTGGTGCAGGTCCTGCGGCCGGGGGAAACCCTGATATTTACAGGGGTTGCCGAGGCCTTTTTCACCTACCTCAAGGTCGCCTTTTTATTCGGCATCCTCCTGGCGATTCCCGTTATCCTTTACCAGTTCTGGATGTTTGTGGCTCCAGGGCTTTACCGGAATGAAAAAAGGGTGCTGTTTCCCATTGTCGTGATTTCATCCTTTTTTTTCGCCGCCGGCGCCCTGTTCGGGTATTTTGTCGTGTTCCCGTTCGGGTTTAAGTTTCTACTGGGGTTTGCCAGCGATACCCTGCGCCCCCTTCCCTCCATGAAGGAGTATTTGGGCTTTTCCGCAAAGGTGCTTCTGGCCTTCGGGCTGGTGTTTGAGATGCCCATTGTCATCACCTTCCTTGCCCGAATGGGCCTGATCACAACAGATTTTCTTAAAAAAAACCGGAAATACGCCCTTGTTTTGTTCTTTGTGGTGGCCGCCATCCTGACCCCGCCCGACGTGGTCACCCAGGTCTTGATGGCGATTCCCCTCGTGCTGCTCTATGAAATCAGCATTCTCGGGGCAAAGCTCTTCGGACGAAAACCGGCCCCGGCCTCTGAAAAAACGCAACCCGCGGATCAATAGGTTTAAAAAGCCATCTGTCCCGCATAGAGAGAGAATGCTGAAGGCTGAAGGTGGAAGGCTGAAGGCTGAAGGTAAAAGTCTGAATTTTTTCTATGTTCTCCGTGATCTCCGTGGTTAACTTTTTCATTTTGCCAACTGGGAAAACCCTAACCGAACTTCATGGCCCCAGAAAAATTTTTCTTGATGTCGTTTGGTTAGACAGATGTGTGGGTGGATTTAGGCGCTACTGAAGCCAGGTATGGGTCGCGCGCTCGG
>DYLE01000206.1 GCA_020722245.1 Desulfonema limicola | reverse complement strand
TGGGTGTTGTAGATATTGTCGTTCGCATACCGCTCCCGACGGTAAACCACCACCCTGGCGTTTTCAGGCAGTCCGGCCATCATCTTGGTCTTTTCCAGCGCGTCGCTGAGATACCCGATGCCGTCGATGAGGCCCCGCTCCAGAGCCTCGTCAGCGGTGTAAATCCGGGCGCTGGATATATCCCTGATGTCCTCCGCATCGATCTTTCTGTTTTCAGCCACCAGGTTGACAAACCGCGATCCCAGCGCATCCGTCATGTTTTGAAAAATCTCCTCCTCGCTTTTTGTCGATTCCCGAAACGGGGATCCCATATCCTTGTTCTCACCCGAGGCGCTGACGTTCACACCCACCCCGATTTTATCCATCAGGGAATATATTTTGGGTCTTAAAAAAATCACGCCGACCGAACCGGTGATGGTGGTGGGATGGGCCATGATGTAATCCGCGGGCAAAACCATGTAATACCCGCCTGAGGCCGCCACGTTCATCATCACGGCGGTCACATAAACCCCGGTCCGATCCTTAAACGCCTTGATTTCGTGGTAGAGGACATCGCTTGCGGTAACCGTCCCTCCGGGGGAATCCACCTTCAATACGACTGCCTTGACCCGCCTGTCCTTTTCAGCCAGCCGAAGCTGGGAGACGATCTCCTGCACCATGCTCGGCTCGGTCTGAAACATCCCCTCTCTTGAAAAATCCGAGATGATCCCTTTGACCGGAATCACCACAATCCGATCCTTTCCCTTGCCTTCAATGGTGTACTCCCTTAAGGGATCCGTGGCATCGGTAAACAGCTTCGGCGACATGACGCAGCCGTTTAAAAAAACCGCCGTCGTCGCAACAAAAACAAAAAGAATTTTCGGAACGCGAACCATTTGAAACACCCCCGATCAAGTTTTAAGCTGTGCACGATAAATAAATAATGATATATACAAAATCTTCTATTATATTCAGCTAAAATTATCAATTTTTTGTTGTATCCTTAAATGAAAAAGGGATGCCGCATGTCGAAAGCCAAGCTGCGTTGAACCTCACTTCACCCTAAGAGGAGGAAAACAGGCATGAGGATATGGCGAAACCAACATGGTGTGGCCCATGTGGAGGGAACGGATCTATCGGATGCCTTAAGAGGGATGGGGTATGCGCACGGAAAAGACAGGGCCATGCAGCTCCTGCTGATGCGGATTCTCGGGGAGGGGCGCGGAAGCGAGCTTCTGGATGCCAGCGATACGATGCTCCAGATTGACCTGTTCTTTAAGCGCATGAACTGGTACGCCAACATGGCCGCTGAGATCAAAAAATTGCCGGACCGGACCCTCAAACTTTGCACCGCCTACTGCGAAGGGGTGAATATTGCGCTATCGGAAAAGATTCCCTGGGAGTTTAAACTGCTGGGGTATAAACCCGAGCCCTGGAAGGTGGAGGACATCATTCTTCTTTCCCGCATGATGGGGTACCTGACCCTTGCCCAGTCCCAGGGGGAGATGGAACGGCTGTTTATCGAAATGGTTCAGGCCGGTGTCGATGAACAAAAACTTCACGAGCTGTTCCCCGCCGTGCTAAACGGGATGGATACCGCGCTGATCCGGCAGGTCCGGATTGAGGAACGCATTATTTCTCCGGCATCCCTATGGAATACCGCAGCGCCTCTGATGATGGCGTCCAACAACTGGGCGGTCTCCGGAAAAAAGACGGCTTCAGGCAAGCCGATCCTCGCCAACGACCCCCATCTGGAGCTGAACCGGCTTCCGAGCGTATGGTACGAGATGGTCTTAAAGACCCCGGATGGGTATGCGCTTGGCGCGACCCTTCCCGGAGCCCCTGGTTTTCCCATCGGCCGGAATGCAAAGCTTGCCTGGAGCGCCACCTATACCTTCATGGACGCCACGGATTCATGGATCGAAAACTGCAAGGAGGGAAAATATTTTCGTGAACCCAACCGGTGGATGGACTTTCGCAAAAGAACGGAAACCGTTTTAAGAAAGAAAAAGCCACCGGTGGAAAAAATTTTTTATGAAAACGACCACGGGGTGCTGGAGGGAGACCCGTTTACGCCCGGCTATTACCTCACCACGGCCTGGGCGCCAGCCTCATCCGGGGCGATTTCCATCACCAGCCTTCTGGACATCCTGACCGCCGACAACGTTGAGCAAGGCATGCGGCTTCTGGGGGCGGTTGAAACCGCCTGGAACTTTGTTCTGGCGGACAGCCTTGGAAACATCGGCTATCAGATGTCCGGGCTGATGCCTAAAAGAAGAGAAGGGGTCAGCGGGTTTGTTCCCCTTCCGGGCTGGAAGCCGGAAAACGACTGGCAGGGGTTTGAAGCCCCTGAAGACCTGCCCCGATGCATCAATCCCGACTGCAGCTTTATCGCCACCGCCAACCAGGACTTAAACCATCTCGGCCGGGTGCACCCCCTCAACACCATGATGGGTCCCTACCGGGCGGACCGGATCGCGGCCCTGCTCTTAGAAAAAGATCGGCTCACCTGTGAGGATATGTTTGCCATCCATTATGACCTGTACTCCTTGCAGGCCGAAGCCTTTATGAAGATCCTGTCTCCCCTGCTGCCCGACACCCCTGCCGGAAAAATCCTCAAGCAGTGGGATCTCACCTATAGCACTGACTCGGAAGGCGCCTGGCTTTTTGAGCTGTTTTACAAGGCGCTTCACCATGAGGTGTTTGCTGGAAACGGCCTGGGTAGGGCGGTGGTGGATCACCTGGACCAACATACCGGCATATTCAATGACTTTTATTTAAACTTCGACCGGGTGCTGCTTGCGGAAAACTCGGCTTGGTTTAACGGGAAGACCCGTGAAGCGATCTACGCCCAAACAGCGCAAAAAGCCCTGGCTGTTAAACCGCAAAAATGGGGGGATTCCCAGAAGCTGATGCTCACCCATATCCTGTTTGACGGCCGGCTTCCCCGGTGGCTCGGGTTTGACAAGGGGCCGGTGACCGTGCCCGGCAATCGGGCCACCATCCACCAGGGCCAGATTTATGAAAGCGCCGGCCGGAAAACCAGCTTTGCGCCTTCCTACCGGATGGTGACCGATCTTTCCACCGACGAGATTCACACCAACCTGGCAGGCGGCCCTTCTGACCGCCGGTTTTCAAAATGGTACTGCACGGATCTCAAAAACTGGGAAACCGGACGGTATAAAAGGCTTTGCCCGATGGCTTCAGACAAGAGGCTTCGGTTTTAAGCAAACAGGATGCCGGCGTTTATTGCATCAAGCGGATCGGCCGAAGCCCCATGGGTTAAAAAGACGGCGACGCATCAGGAGTTTCCGTTGCTTTGGAATCCTCGGCATCCCCCGTGCTTCCTTCGCCGGCCCCAAAAATCAGCAAAAACTGAGCTTCCGTCAGTACCGCCCGGCAGCGCTGCATATAGAGCTCATTGATCTCATTGGCCGCAATGTCGAAGTTATCCAGCGACACCTCTCCATTCTCGGCCTTTTGGGCCAGGTCAGCCAGACTCTCCTTGCGTTCCGCATGAAAGGCCTTGATCTGTTCCATGCCGTACACCTTGTAACCGGCCCAGGCCAGCTCGCTGCAGTACCAGTAATAGCTGTTTACGCTTTTTCCGCCGAAATAGGTGAGCCAGCTGTAATCGTACGGCTTGCCGAGCTGGTTCAGCATGAAGTTGACCGCGTTGGTCTTGACTGTGCTGGTGGTGCTCACCCGGTAGATGGCGGCTTCATCCGCGGTGTTTACCGTGGTGGCGGCAAGCTGCCTCACCCCGCTGGCCCACGCCTCGATCATCTGCGCGCTGGATCCATTGCCCAGCGCCACAGCAGCGTACTCCCCGTATCCCGGAAAAATTCCACTGGCCGTCAAAAGGTCACGGTTTGGACAAGGTATGCAGATCCAGCCGGGGAACGGGGATGGTGATGCCGGCCTCCTTTAATTTTTTATGAATGGCCAGGTTGACGGCATACAGAATTTTAAAATAGTGGCGGGTGGGGACCCAGTACCGGATCCCGATCCGAATGGAGGACTCCGCATACCTTTCAATACCGACGATA
>DYLE01000205.1 GCA_020722245.1 Desulfonema limicola | reverse complement strand
GGGACTAATCCTTTTTTTGTTATGTATGTCACTCCACCATTGTTCGAGCTTCCCCCCTTGTGTTGCTGTATCAGCGTGGGAAGGCAAACCGCCGTGATGTCCGAGAGCGCATATCGCCAGAGATGCATCTCCCGAATTGTGCCGCAGCAGTGTCTTCCAAAGATAAGATGCGCCGCAAGCAGAATGAGGGGCGCTCTTGCGCTTCTCGCCCCTGACGCATGCCTGAAGATATTCTTGAAATTCGGGATTCACTTTCCCGAGGTCGTGATATATCCCAAGCATGAATCCGGTGTTTGCGCTGCCAAAAGGTTTAGCAAATGCTGCGGCACTTCTGGCCGTCGCAATCAGATGGTCATTTAACAAATGCCATTTGTTAGAAGCGTCTTGCGGTGGTGTATGGGCGTAGATGCTATTTTCTTTCAACATATTCTGTTTATCCATTTACCATTATCCCCAGGTCATGAAGCCATCCGGCGTTCCAGCCCCAGTCGGCGGACTGGAATGCGGCGGCATATTTTTCCGCCTGCTCAGCGACTTTTTTTAAATGATCCTCTAGAAGTTGCCAGTTTTCCGGCGGTTCATTTGGCTTGCTGTGCGCATAAAGGCATTTAGGGCTCATCGGTCGGCATCCTCTCCGAAAAAATTTCACGAAACGACTTCCAGTTCCAGGGGGTCGCGTCTTTTGTATCGCCCAGGCCGGGCCAGGGCCAGCCCTGCGGATAGGGGCAGGTAAAGCAGGTTTGGGTATGCAGTGTCGGATGGGTGAGGGTGATCCGGCTGGCCAGCAGGGCGATCTGCTTGTCCGGCAGGGGGGATGAGGCACCGTAGCGCAGGTCCCCCACGATCGGGCATCCCATGTGGGCCAGTTGCAGACGGATTTGATGGTGCCTTCCGGTTTCAAGGTCCACTTCCACCAGGCTGCGGGCGCCGTGGGTGTCCAGGACCCGGTAGAAGAGCCTGGCCTCCCGGCTTTGATCCGTAGGGTTTTCCACGATCCGGCCGGAAACCGAGTCCCGCTCCATCTGATGGACCAGCCGCCCGGATTTTTCTTTTAACCCGCCTTCAACCACCGCCACGTATTGCTTTTTGATGCCGCCGCTTCGAAACTGGGCGCTTAACCGGCCCGCGGATTTTGAGGTGCGGGCAAACAGAACAACCCCGGCCACCGGCCGATCCAGGCGGTGCACCAGCCCCAGAAACACCCGGCCCGGTTTGGCATGGCGCTGTTTGAGCCAGGACTTTGCAAGCTCGAGCAGGGAGATATCCCCGCTACGATCCCCTTGAATCAAAAGCCCGGCTGGTTTATAAAGGGCCAGAAGATGGTTGTCTTCATAAAAGACCGGCCATGCCGGCGTAAAAAAATGCGCATCAATGGCCATCACTCTCGGTCTCCGCAACGCAGGCGATGCATGGCGAAAAATCCAAAAACACCATCGGACGAACAAACCCACTCCCTTCGGGAAATGGCCGTGCTGCTTGAGCGGTGCGGAATCGGTTTGTCCGAACAGCAACTGGCGCAGTTGTGGTCATATCACAAACTGCTGCGGAGATACAATCCGCAATTGAACCTGACCCGGATTCACAACTTTGCCAACATGGTGCTCAAGCTTTACGCGGATGCGATCCTGCCGGGAAAGCTTCTGGATCTGCCCTCGCCCCTGATGGACCTGGGCACAGGCCCGGGCATGCCGGGGATTTTGCTTAAGATCGCCTTTCCCCATTTAAAGGTTGTGCTGGCGGAGAGCCGTAAAAACCGGGTTGAATTTTTAAAAACCGTGCTGGAAGCCTTGAACCTGAAGGATGTCTCGCTCATCGACAAAGCCGTCACCCCCGCGTTTCAGACCCCGGTGGCCGGCGTCATCACCAGGGCGGTGGAGCATATCGAAACCACGCTTGAGCGGGTGCAGGGCTGCCTTTCCGCCGGCGGCCTTGCGGTTTTTATGAAGGGCCCGGCCTGCGATGCCGAGATTGACGCGGCGGTGGCCCGGTTTTGCGGCGAGTACAGCCTGGTTCAAGACATTCCCTATCAAATACCCCATACCCCTCATGCCCGGAGGCTGGTGGTGTTTTGCCACGATGCCCCGGCGGCCTGGGAAAAAAGGGCGATGGCCATGACACGACATCCCTTTCGATCCGTGGAAAGCGAACAGAACCCGGTTTACAAGGATTTGAAAAAACTACTGACCGGCCGTGGGATTCGAAAGCATCAAAAGGCCCTGGTTTCCGGGTCCAAGATCGTAAAGGAGGCCATAGCATCGGCCTCGGATCATTGCGAGGCCTGGATCACCGGCGATGATCAGCCTCCCCCTTTAAACGCCCCGGATCATCTGGCCTGGTACCGGTTGTCCCGGGGGCTTTTTAAGAGCCTGGATGTGTTCGGAACCGCCGCGCCTTTGTTGCTGGTGAGGGTGCCTCCCATGCCCGTCTGGAATCCCCATGACGGGTTTCCCGAGGGATGCAGCCTTCTGCTTCCCTTTCAGGACCCGGAGAATGTGGGAAGCATGATTCGATCCGCAGTGGCGTTTGGCGTAAACCGGATCATCCTGCTTGCCGAATCCGCCCACCCCTATCATCCCAAGTCCCTGCGGGCTTCGGGCGGAGCCGCGCTTTGCGCACCGCTTTCGCAGGGACCGTCCTTGAAAGACCTGCCCGAGGGTCTGCCCATTATTTTCCTTTCACCCAAAGGCCAGGATATCTCAAAGTTTGTTTTCCCCCGCGCCTTTGGTCTGCTGCCGGGTATGGAAGGGCCGGGCCTGCCGGATCATTTAAGGCCCCGGGCCTTGTCGATTCCCATTCGGCCCAAGGTGGAATCCTTAAACGCCGCCACCGCCACGGCGATTGCCCTGTATCTCTGGTCGTGCAACTTTTTACAAAAATCCTGATGGGTTGTAATCACCTAGGGTCTGCAAATCAGGGTTTGACATCCTTTCGGGGTTTTATTAAAAACAATGTCGGTAGATAGCAGAGGGGTCAAGCATAGGAGGGGTTATGAAACCGTTAAAAGCCAAAATCTTCACCTATTTTACGTTGAACATCAACCCGCCCAACGAGCTGCAGATCAACCAATGGCTGGCCGAGAATCCGGGCATTGAAATCGTCCACATGTCCCAGTCCGAGTCCATGGTTGAAGCCAAAAACGAGGTTGAGCGAAACCTCAGTATCACGATTCTGTATCGCGAAGGGATGTCCGTCGGCAAAAGGCGTTCTTCGATCCGTTGAATCTCAGCACATAGTGTTTGTATGAAAACGCTTCCGGCGGCCCGGCCCGGAAACAGTCGATCCCATGCTTAGAGGGGCACGATGCTGAAGGATAGTTGGATCTCCCGGCGTATGCTGTCTCGTAAATGCACCGCCACCCTGGTCTTTTTCTTTGTCGCGATATGTCTGCAAACCCCATCGTCGGCCCAGGAAAAAAAACTCACCCTGGCGGATTGCCAGGAGATCGCCCTTGCAAACAACCTGGACATCGCCCAGGTGAAAAAAATTCAGGAGGAGGCCGAGTTCAAGCTGAAACAGGCGAAGGCGGGCAACTACCCGGAGGTGGGTATCGCCGCCGCCGAGGGGTATATCTCGGAGCTCAACCGGATCGGGTTTGACAGCATCAAGGTTTACCCCGAAGGGATGCCCCCCATGACCATTCCCGGACGGGAGGTCAGCATCGGCGAGCATGACCGCACCGACCTTTCGGTTTTGCTGACCCAGCCCCTTTATACCGGCGGGATCATCCAGGGCGGTATTCGGGCGGCCCAGGCCGGACTGGAGGGCGCCGCGCATCAGATGGCGCTGGCCAAAAGCCTTGTTCGAAACCAGGTGACGGCGGCTTTTTATAACCTGGCGAGCGCCATGGAATACCGGCGCATCGCGGTTTCCAGCCGGGACCAGATCCAAAGCCACCTTCGGGACGCTGAAAACCTTCTGCAACAGGGGATGCTGTTAAAAAGCGATCTCCTGCCGATCGATATCCGCCGCCTGGATACCGAGCTGATGATCGTCAAAGCCGAAAACGATATCGCCAGAAGCCGGGCGGCCCTGGCGGAGCGGATGGGGGTTTCGCCGGATC
>DYLE01000204.1 GCA_020722245.1 Desulfonema limicola | reverse complement strand
CCTTTTCCATGGAGAACCACGTAACATATAATGAAGTCTGACGCCAGCTTTTTTTAGCAAAATTCCACGGCAGGATGGAATTGATAGGCAAAAAACCAGCACCACAAAGCCATGTTGACTCCGGCAGACCGGCAAAAAAAGTGATCGGCCCTCCTCCGATAAAAAAAACAATTTTTTTAAACCAGAGGTCGCTTTTATCCTTGAAATGGTCCAAAGTTCATGCTACATGAGAGAACCCTGTTGATGTTGATGATGAAAAAAACAAACAGAGGCATGCATGATTAAAAGCAACAAGAGACGAGGATTCTTTAATGGACACCGACCCTAATGAACCTGGACCTAAGCGGCGAACTTTTGCGGCCGCTCCAGTAAACCGGTCCTTGTTATAATAAAAATATAACCCGCCGGTTTGCCTTCGGCTGCAACCCGCGACTCGCAGCCCGAAAACGAGGCGAACCATGAAAAATACGCTCCTTGCACCCGATATCAGGGACCTCATTTCCAAGGATAATTTCCAAGAAGTCCTGGATTTTTGCGAATCCTCCAACCCGGCGATGGTCGCAGAGGCCCTCAGCGGCCTGACCCCGAGGGAGATCTGGCAGATTCTCAGCCGTCTCAAACCCGATATACGCGCCCTGATCTTCAGCGAATTTGATGAGGAGGTGCAGGTCGAGATGGCGAACACCCTGAATCGAAAGGAGTTCGCCGCACTGATCACGGATATGCCGCCGGATGACCGGGTGGACCTTTTAAAAAACATCCCCGAGGACCAGCGCGAGGCCCTGCTCCCTGCCCTTGCCCAGGCTGAAAGGGAGGATATTCGAAGGCTTTCATCCTACCCCGAGGGGACAGCGGGCTCCGTGATGACCTCCGACTACGCGCTGCTCTCGGCGGAGCTGACCGCCAAGGAGGCCATCGAACAGCTCCGCAGGGAGGCCCCAGACAAGGAGACGATCTACTACGCCTATGTGGTGGATAATAACCGAAAGCTGATCGGACTTATTTCGCTTAAGGACCTGATTCTCTCGGCTCCCACGGCGCGCATCGGGGATATCATGAACCGGGACGTGATTTCGGTCCGCGCCACCGACGACCAGGAGGAAGCCGCTTTAAAGATTCAGAAGTACGACCTGCTGGCCCTGCCGGTTGTCAACGGGAACGACAACCTGGTCGGGATCATCACCCATGATGACGCCATCGACATCTTCAGCGAGGAACACACCGAGGACCTGGAAAAACTCATGGCCATCCGGGGTGAACACGAAGCCCGGGCGTATATGCGAACCCCTGCCTGGGTGCATTTCAAAAACCGGAGCGTATGGATCCTTCTGCTTGCGATGCTCGGCCTGGTCTCGGGGTATATCGTTCAAAATTATTCAGACCTGCTTTTGCAGGTGGCGTTGCTGGCGACCTTTATGCCCATGCTGGCGGACACCGGCGGAAACACCGGCAGTCAATCCGCGGCGCTGGTGATCCGTGCCCTGGCCGTCAACGAAATCACCCCGAAGGACTTCTTCCTGGTGCTGTTTAAGGAAATGAAGGTCGCGATCCTTCTCGGACTCATGCTGGCGGTGTTCGTCTATGCGCGGGTGATACTTTTTACGCAAACGTCCGGCTCCCCTGCCGGCTATTCCGTTGCGATGCTGGGGATAGCGATAGCGGTTGCCCTGTGCTTTCAGGTTTTCACCGCGACCCTCATCGGAGCAGCCCTTCCGATGATCGCCGCATGGCTGAACAAAGACCCGGCCGTGGTGGCCAGCCCCTTTTTGACGACCACCGTGGACATCACCGGGCTTTTGATCTTTTTTTCCACGGCAAAGTACATCCTCGGGTTTTAAGGGTTTTAAGGCTTGCCGCGGGGTTGATCTGCGTGTATAAAGGCGGCAGGAGCAGAGGGAAATGAATACACTACCGATCCCATCTTTTTTCGACCCCAAACAGGTGGACAAGGTCTGGCCGGTGCCCTATCAGGAGCGGGCAGCCGACGCTGAAAAATGGGCGGCCCGGCACCACATCCCGCCGGCCTCCAAAGACCGGTTTAAAACCGCCCTGCTGCTGGTGGATATTCAGAACAGCTTCTGCATCCCCGGGTTTGAGCTTTACGTGGGCGGGGCCTCAGGCCGGGCCGCCGTGGAGGATAACCAGAGGGTCTGCGGCTTCATCTACCGCAACCTTCACCGGATCACCCGGATCTTTCCCACCATGGACACCCACCAGGCCGCCCAGGTCTTTCACAGCATTTTTCTGATCAATGAAAAAGGGGAGCATCCCTCCCCATTCACCCTGATCACCCGGGAAGAGATTGAAAACGGGACCTGGCGGTTCAATACGGAACTGGCCGACGGTCTCGGCATCGACCCGGCCTACGGGCAGAGCTACCTGCGCCACTACGCCGAAAGCCTGAAACAGGGCGGCAAATACGACCTCACCATCTGGCCTTACCACGCCATGCTGGGCGGGATCGGGCACGCCCTGGTCTCCGCTGTTGAGGAGGCGGTCTTCTTTCACAGCGTCGCCCGTTTCAGCCAGCCGGCTTTCCAGGTGAAGGGGAACAACCCCCTGACCGAGAACTATTCGGTGCTTCGTCCGGAGGTTTT
Source organism: Desulfonema limicola (assembly GCA_020722245.1). Taxonomy (GTDB): domain Bacteria; phylum Desulfobacterota; class Desulfobacteria; order Desulfobacterales; family Desulfosalsimonadaceae; genus DYLE01. The sequence goes on along the minus strand of DYLE01000204.1, from coordinate 1,465 downwards.
AGACGGTCCCGACGGCGCGCCGGTGGCGGAAAAAAACACCGGATTCATTGAAATGCTGATGCGCTATGACCTTGTTGTGGTGGCCGGGCAGGCGAAAAGCCACTGCGTGGCCTGGACCATCGACGACCTGTTGGCGGAGATCAACGGACCGGATAAGAGACTTGCTGAAAAAATCTATCTGCTGGAGGACTGCACCTCGCCGGTGGTGATCCCCGGGGTGATGGACTATACCCGGCAGGCGGATGAAGCCTTTAAACGTTTTGCGGACGCGGGCATGCGCCTGGTCCGTTCCACTGATCCGATGGACGGCTGGCCCGGGATCACGGGTTAGGGCTTTTGCTTTTTTCAGGCTTTCGAAAATACACGGCATAAAACAGATACAAAGACAGGCAGAGAATCAGGACGTCCCTTAAAATGGTCCCCATGTTAATAGCCTCCCCGCCGGTCGGAGAAAAGCATCCGCAGTTGATGTTAAGCCCTCGCGCCAGATTGAAAGCAAGGGCGCAGGTGAATGAAATCACCAAAAAATTATAGATTAAAACAGCCCCTTCCATCCAGACTCCGACAACCAGCAGCCCGCCGACGATGACCTCAACCCACGGCATGACCACCGCGACGATATTGACAAAGATATCCGGAAGGATCTGATAGTTGTATAAGGCTTCTGCAAATGCCGCCGGGTGAAGGATTTTGGGGACCCCGGCCAGCAGAAATACCGCCCCCAGGATCAGCCGAAAAATGACAAACAAAACCCTATGAAGCTTCAAAGGACCTCCGTATCTCTTTCAAACGCCGGCCTTATTCCGGCAGGGATTGCTCCGAGGACTCCACCGGGAGGTTGTGGCGGCGCCAGGTGCTCCAGCCGTTTGCAAGCACCCGCACCCGTTGGTACCCCATGTCGTCCCTTAAAAAAATCGCCAAAAAATCGCAGAGGTGACAGGTCACGCCGTCGCAGTAGGTGATGATCATCTTATCCCAGGGAAGCCGGTCAATGACCTCAAAGCACTGATCCTCAACATTCTCCCAGGGAAGGCTCCAGGCCCCTGGAATATGCCCTTCGTGATACTGCTCCTCAGACCGCGCGTCCAAAAAGACCGCCTCGTTGTTTTTAAACAGACGCACCGCCTCCTCAATGGATATGGCCGGAATCCCGCTGGAGATCCCGTTGCCGGCCGCCTCGTCGTTTAAGGCGCGCTTTAGGGGCAGCCCGTCGCTGCGAACCTGGTTGTAGCCAAGCCCGATAACCCCCGCGATCGCGAAAATAGCGAAAACCTGCCAGAATGCTTTCATTTGCTGTTTATTTCGAGTATAATTATAGAATCGATACAACTGTAAAAAGTCTGCTGTGAACGAGATTGAGGATTTCGGGGAAGTAAGCGCCCCGAAAGACTCACGAAGCGAACAGTTTGACTTCCAAGGAACTTAGGTTTTTCAAATTCGAAAAATGAAGGATTTAACCACAGAG
>DYLE01000203.1 GCA_020722245.1 Desulfonema limicola | reverse complement strand
CAGGTGGGAATCAACCAGACTGCCCTCTATATCGGAATCCTTATGATGGCTTTCGGCCCCTTGGCCTGGCTGATCCTTCGGGACTGGCCGGAAGAACTGGGGCTTATGCCGGAAGGCGGCGCGCCGGACCCTTCCTCCCCCGTGCAGCCTCCCCCTGGAACCCAAATACCGGGTCTTCCGATTCTTAGACCCGGCCAAGTTGCGCTTTACTGGAGCCAAGAAAAACTGATGCGCACCGGAGCCTTCTGGAAGCTGGGGATTTCATTTGCGCTTCTGATGATCGGAACCGTAGGGGTCATGTCGCAGCTCAAACCCCGGTTTACGGATATCGGTTTCGGGGAGATGACGGCCATGACGATGATGGCGGCAACAGCCCTGGCCGGCACGGCTGGGAAATACATCTGGGGCAGCCTGTGCGACCGCTTCGACACCAGACGGGTGATCGGTATCATGACCCTGGCGAATATTTTCGGCCTGGCGCTGGCCCTGTGCAAGAACTCGGCCGCTGCGGTTTTTCTGTTTATTCCAGTCTTTGGATTTTCCATGGGGGGGCTCATGTCCGCCTTCCCGATCATGGTGGCCGAGCTGTTCGGCAGGGAGAGCTTCCCCGCGGTGCTTCGGCTGGCCTCGCTCTTTCTGATGCTTCAGCTGTTCGGATACGTCATCGCCGGCCAGAGCTTCGACCGCACCGGATCCTATGACGCAGCCTACCTGGTTTTCATCCTTTTTGACAGCCTGGCCGCGGTTCTTCTGCTGACCTTAAAACCTTCTGTCGACCGCTCATCCCATGCTTGACATTTCTTTTATTTTATATGACAGTTTTTCAGCATGGTGATGGATATAAGCAGAGATTTCAACCTGCTCAGGCAATGGATTGTTAGCCTTAATAACACCGCGTTCGGCGTGATATTCCATGAAAACATCCACCCAGCACCCAGACCTTTCCATTGATCATCTGAAGGATATCTCCACCTGGATCTCCTTTGTTGATGACCTAAACCAGCTTCTTGAGCTGATACTGGAGACCGGCAACCGCATCATGAAGGCCAAGGCCAGCTCCCTGCTGCTTCTGGATCAGAAGACAAAAAAGCTCCATTTCAAGGTGACCACCGGCGCCAAAAAAGAGGAGATGAAAAACTTTGAAATCAAGCTCGGGCAGGGAATCGCCGGCCATGTCGTAGAAACCGGGGAACCGCTTTTAATCAGAGACGTCGCCCGGGAAAAACGATGGTACCGGAATATCAGCGATCAAATCGGGTTTAAAACCCGTTCCATCCTCTGCGTGCCCATGCGGGTTGAAAATAAGATCATCGGGGCCATTGAGTTTATCAACAAAACCGGAGGTCAGTCCTTCCAAGAGAGGGATCTCGAGCTGCTGACGGTTTTCGCTGATCTGGCGGCCCTGGCCATTGCCAACGCCAGAAAGTTTCAACGGGTGGAAAGAGAGAACGTCGGTCTGAAACAATCCCTGGCTTTAAACCATCAAATCATCGGGCAAAGCCGGGCCATCAAAAAGGTGGTGGACGACGCGCTCAAGGTCGCCGATTCCAGCGCCAGCACCCTGATCCTGGGGGAGAGCGGAACCGGCAAGGAGCTTCTGGCGCTGCTGATTCATGGGGCCAGCCCCCGCAAGGAAAGGCACATGATCACCTTAAACTGCGCGGCCCTGCCCGAGTCCTTGCTGGAGGCCGAGCTCTTCGGGCATGAGAAGGGCGCCTTTACCGGCGCCGGGGTTCAGAAAATCGGAAAACTTGAACTGGCCGACGAAAGCACCCTGTTTCTGGATGAAATCGGCGAGATGAGCCCGGGCATGCAGGCCAAGCTGCTTCGCGTGCTTCAGGACGGGGTGTTTTACCGGGTGGGCGGAACCGCGCCCATCTCGGTGGACATCCGGGTGATCGCCGCCACCAACCAGAATATCCCTAAAAAGGTCGCTGCGGGCGAGTTTCGGGAAGACCTCTACTACCGCCTCAACGTCGTGGAACTCCATATGCCGCCGCTTCGGGAACGCCGGGAAGACATTCCCCTGCTTGCCCGCCACTTTGCGGACCTGTTTAGAAAAGAAAAGGGAGTGGCGCAGATCGAGATCTCAAAGCCGGCCGTAAAAAAAATGATGGCCTATGACTGGCCGGGAAACATTCGAGAGCTTCGAAACGCCGTCGAGCGGGCGGTGGTCATGGGAAACGGAAAAACCATTCTGCCGGAAGACCTCCCTATGGTAGCGGCCCAACCCGAAGCGATCCAGACGCCATTTGGCGCCACCCTTCAGGAGGCCCTTGATGCGTTCAAACAAAAATTTATTCAAACAACCCTTGCGCATACTGAAGGAAACCGAAAAAAGGCGGCGGCGATCATGGGAATTCAGCGAACCTACCTTTCCCGCCTGATATCCAGATACAGAATCGCCGGAACACCCGCATCAAAAAACAATTTTCAAAAATAAAAACGCCGCTGCGGCCGACCTTCCGGGGGATGTTCGAAGACACTCGTCAGTCTTATTTTTTTGTGCATATCTGTATACAAAAGAATACATACCCGGCTACCCCACCGCTTTTGTCCCTCGCCGGAGAAGGCCGGGTCATTTTATTTGAAAGACCGTTCTCGCCTGATTTCATAGTAAAAACGGACATGGCGGTTGCTTCCCTTTAAAACAAATTTTATCCAGGGGTGATTGGCATTTTTTTTGCTTGGTTTAGTTGCAGCTCCGTCCTCCTGATCCAACGACCGGGCATCATCTGCGTTATTCGGACCGGCTCGTGCATGGGCCGCCAACAGGATTTATCACCGGATGGCTTCAGGGAATTGGAGGCTGACCACCCCCTCCCGGCCGGCTGCAATTCTCTGAAAAAATGGGCTTCGGCATTCCCTCCGAGGCCCATATATCCGGTCTTTCTAAATCCTTCAAAAAGGCTTCATGCACGGATTACACGGATAGGTTGAGGCTGCGCAGCCACCCCAACAAATTGAAGAATGTTGCGAGGTTTAGGATGCCTGCCTCAACCTCCTACTCCACCTCGGGAATCTCTCGAACCGCAGCGAATCTCGGCTCATGAAGCGGGATGAGGATGTCTGCTTCCTTTTTGACCTTCAGCATGATGTCGTAGGCCTCATAGCTGTTCACCACCGTTCCAGGAGGGATCACCTCCATCTCCATGGCCTGAACCGCTTTGGGCGGAAAAAGGTTCTCCATGATCACGCAGAATCCGGTGATGGCCGCTTTCCCCTTTGCGGTGTCGATAAACACCGTCAGGCCGCCTTCCGTATGAACGGGGGTGTGAACCACCCGAATCCCGGGGACCACCTCCAGGTCTTCGGTGACGACCCGGATCTGCCCGTTTTCTTCAATATCTGAAATATAGTCCTCGATATACCGGATATCCAGGGGATGGGGGGTGTGCAGATGCCTGAGTTCATTTTCATGAACATAAAACACCGCATTTTCGCACCGGTAATCGTTTTCGCAGTGATCGTTATGGAGATGGGTGTGAATCACGATATCAATATCCGCAGGAGTCAGCCCCCAAAGGGCCAGCCCCTGGTCAAAGGTGTAGATTTTGCCGCCGATGGCTTTTTCCCGCTCCTCGGATTGGATGGGGTTCATTTCCCCGGTGTCCACCAGAATCTTCTGATCTCCCCCTTCGATGTACCAGGAATAAATCGGAATGGTGTAGGGCTTGCCGTAATCATGCTGATAGGTCATCATCCCCTTGTCAAAAATCTTCGTCCCCATCACGATGGGATGGATTTTGTAAGCGGTCATGGGCCTCCTTTAATCCGCATCCTGCTGATGCGATTTTCCGAGATCTTTTCGAGGCACCCCTTTAAACATGCGAACATAGGTGGCCATGGCTCCGGCCCAGGAACCTTCCAGATCCTTGAGGTTTTGAGTGATCTTCCACCAGATGCGCATGTCCCTGGCCATCTTCGGCATCTGACCCGGGGTGATGTTGGCCTGTTTGAGCGCCGCAAGGTTCTTCTTGAGGCTGCGATATTTTCGTTTGACCGACCCCTGTTTTTTCATTTTTCTTCCCTCCTTGCGAGCACCACCCCCATCAGGCTTCCCCGGGGAACGCTGTCCGGTTCACAGGAACCGCCGATGGGGTAA
>DYLE01000202.1 GCA_020722245.1 Desulfonema limicola | reverse complement strand
TCCTAACCCACTGACATCAAACGAAAATTTTTTTGGGACCATGAAGTTGGGTTAATTTCAGAACCTCGTGTCGGATCAAGTTGAACCAGCCAAATCTCAAATCTATGAACATCTCTTTTTACCATTCCCAGTCCTCTTCATCTACCAATGGGGCATCCTACCACTCCTGATCCGCTTCGCTTGATTCCTGGGATTTAATGGCTTTATCAAATTGTTCTTTCCAGCCTTCTCTGTTTTTCTTAACAGGATGAATTAACAGTCCGTCGTCGATTATTTTAAATTCCAATTGCTTGTCTTCTAATCGGGCTTGCTCGATTACCGCCTTTGGAATACGGATACCCTGCGAATTTCCTATTCTGATTAAAGGGGACACAAGCTACGCAATCGGCAAAAAGTTAGAAAAGCACCAAACTTTGTAAAAGCTGTTGCGGCACGGCCCTTCCGGCCAGAGGGAACAAGCTGGTCATACTTTTTTTATATTCTTTTTGGCTACTTAAAAACAATCCCGTATTTGTAAAAAAACCTGGCCATCTTAGAATACACATCAGAGATACTCGTAGCTTTTATCATATGTTTTTCAGGCATATTAAATGCGAAAGGATGGGGTGGTACAAACTTTACATCAAGGATTACAGGGCATTTACCACCATCCATTACTGTTAATGTTCCGCTATAATGTACCCAATCATCGCTTCTTGGGACAATTCCATATATATCTTCTTTTGACTCAAAAATAATATTATATTTTTTTGACATTGGGAACACTCCGTATCAAAGTATAAACGCTATGGCGTACCGCCGAGCCCCGCGAGATCGGCACCACCAACTTGCTGGCGACGCCATCTCGGTGATTCGCCAGTTCCCGATTTATGGCTTCTCCACGTTCGGTCCATCATTATACGTTGTGACGAAAAAGACCCCTTTCCCTCCTTTTTTTCAGACCCTATATTTTATTCTATTGAAATGTCAACAGAAAAGTATAATATTCTCTATGTGTTACGACGTATAATTCATATGCGGGGCTGTTGTGCAAAGGATTTTCAAAACACCATACATGCAAAACAGCGCATGCGCATTCCGGTGGCACTGACCAAAAGGGGAATGGTCATGCATATGCGAGACGGCCCTTCGGCTGAGGGATGGGTCTGCCGAGTTTTCTATCTGTTTCAATCCATTCTTCGATGATTTGTTCCGCGTTCTCAAGGGCCTCCTGGTAGGTCTTGCCGTCAGCCATACATCCGGGAAGTTCCGGTACCTCCGCCACGTAGGCATTGTCCTCAAAACTTCAAAAAAGGATGATTTCGTATTTCTTATCCATCGTCATTCTCCAATATGAAGATAATATTTCAGGATCACATTCCTTATCTGCTTCACCTGGTAGGGCCTATTTGTATTGAAATGAAAAAGGCCTTATGCGGCTTCTGTTCGGACGCTAGGGGATGAGCAAATCGCTGACCTCGGCGTGAGGGATGGGCGATACGCTGATTGTTTTTTGGCCGCCCGGATACATGATGCACATCTCGGCCTTTTCACTTGACGGCGCTTTACCGTATCCCGCGCCGATGGCGGCCGCGCGATACCATACCGCCTCTTCACCGCCGTTTGGGATCAGCACCAGGGGGCCGGGGAAACCTATTGTTTTGATCAGAATATCCTTATCCGAATGATAGAGAGATAAAATTTGCGCATTATCCGCCTTATTGCGGCCGACGATGACCTTGGTGGTCGGGTTCAGGCGAAGATGCCGGCCATGTTTAAGCAGGTTCAGCTCTTCGACGGTCTGCTCTTTTTGATGTTCAAACAGGTCCCTTAGACGCAGGGAAAACCCCTTATCCGTCAGCAGACAACCGCCCGCAGGCTCCGGGTAATCGTCAACACCGAATTCACGCGCCATCGCCATCTGCGGCTTGCGTGACCTTCCGGAGAGACCGTAGAGCCCTTCCCGGTTCACCAGCCCTTTCTGCTCCATTTGGGTTTCCGGCAGCAGCCTGGCGGATAACGGCCTTAGGATATACCCGTCATATCCGGAGTGTTTTTCCACATAGCGCAAAGACTGCCGGTTCTGCGATACGGGCCGCTGCCCCAGGACCTCGCCGGAAAACAGAAAATCCGCCTGCGCCGCCTCCATTGTTTCGCCGGCGATGCGAAACATCAGGGCGTGGCAGTCCATGCAGGGGTTCATGTGCCTGCCATACCCGCAGGGCGGGTTTTTGAGCATGGGAAGATACCGATCCGTGATATCCTTGACGATCAGCTCAATCCCGTTGGAGACGGCCGCTTGGCGGGCTTTTTCCGCGGAAAAAAAGGGGGTTTCAAAACTGATCCAGCAGACCTCCACCCCCTGCCGCATGAGCACCAGAGCAGAAAGAATGCTGTCCAGTCCGCCGGAGCTAAGTCCCAGCCCTTTTGCTTTTTTTTTATGTTGATTCATGGTAGACAAATTTTTCATATCAATTAAAAACCGAAAAGACAAAACAATGCATACAGACCCTCGCCGCGTCGCAAAAATCCGAAGACTACTAAACGCCCACTACCTGAATGTCAAGACCCAGCTGAGGCATCAAAACGCCTTTCAGCTTCTGGTGGCCACCATCCTGTCGGCCCAGTGCACGGACCGCCAGGTCAACGCCGTCACCCCTCGGCTGTTTAAAACCCTTAACACCCCTGAAGACTTTGCCGGAGCTTCCATAAAAAAAATCGAATCCCTGATCCGCTCCACGGGTTTTTATCACAACAAGGCCAAAAACCTGAAAAACCGCGCAAAGGCGCTGCTCGCCGACCACAGCGGCGAGGTGCCGGACAGCCTTGAGGCGCTCGTCAAGCTCCCCGGGGTGGGCCGCAAAACCGCCAATGTGGTCCTGGGTGCGGCCTTCGGCATTCCCGGAATGGTGGTGGACACCCATGTCGCTCGAATATCCCAGCGGCTTGACCTGACCGAAAACAGCGACCCTGTCAAAATCGAGTTTGATCTGATGAAGGTTATTCCCGAAAAGGAATGGAACGATTTTTCTTTGCGGCTGATCTATTTTGGAAGAGCGATCTGCACCGCCCGAAACCCGAACTGTTCGGCCTGCTTTATGAACACCCTATGCCGCCATGCTTCAAAAAATCAGGCAAAACTCAGGCGGTAAGCCCCATCCCTTGCTTCTAGGCGCCCATTTTTCCATCGCCGGCGGGCTGCACCGCGCCCTATACGAAGCGGCAGCATATGGCTGCAATACCCTTCAGATTTTCACCAAAAACGCAAACACCTGGAGAGAACGGGTGTTGAGCAAAAAGGAGATCAAAAAATTTCAGGACGCCAAACAGGAGACCGGCATTCGAACCATCGCGGCCCATACCGCATACCTTATCAATTTGGCAGGCGGGGAAAGGAAAAAATTGATCCGCTCCTGCGCGGCCTTAAAGCATGAAATGATCCGCTGCAACCAGCTGGAAATCCCCTACCTGGTGCTTCATCCCGGTTCCCATGCGGGCGACGGCGAGGAAACCGGCATTGGCCGGATCGCGGACAACCTCAACACGGTATTCGCATCCACAAAGGATCTGGGGGTCCGGGTTCTGCTCGAAACCACGGCCGGCCAGGGATCGAGCATCGGCTACCGGTTCGAGCATCTGGCCGCCATCATGGAAAAGGTATCGAATCCCTCAAGAATCGGGGTATGCTTAGACACCTGTCATATCTTTGCCGCCGGATATGATATTTCAACCGGCGATGGCTACAGGCAGACGATCAATGAATTTGATAAAACTATCGGCATAGACAGGCTGTATGTGATTCATCTCAATGACTCAAAAAGAGAAGCGGGTTCGCGGGTGGACCGGCATGAGCACATCGGCGACGGGTTTATCGGGCTGGAAGGGTTCAGGTATATCATCAACGATCACCGCTTCAGGCACATCCCGAAAATCATTGAAACACCAAAGACAAGATACACAAAAGACGGAGACGCCATCAACCTAAGGAGACTCAGGCGGCTTCAATACAGGTGAAATCCACCGCACCTAAGTAAAAATCCTGGCCCAGAAGACCAGGCTTTGGTAGCCCCTAAAAAAAGTTACAAGTTAAAAGTGAACTAAAGTGCCTAAAGTTAAGGACTGCGCT
>DYLE01000201.1 GCA_020722245.1 Desulfonema limicola | reverse complement strand
ACCATTGACAAGGAACGCCTGGATTGGATTCGGCCCTACCCGGTGGCCGCGGTGGAGATCGGGGTTCAGTCCATGGATGACCGCGTCCTTGAGCTGTCGCAGCGGGGGCATACCGCCGGGGATACGGTCAGGGCTGTAAAATTATTAAAACAAAGCGGATACCGGGTCGGGATTCAGATCATGATCGGGCTTCCCGGAGACACTCCTTCCGGAGCCTTGCGCACCGCAGGGAAGGTGATCGGTCTTGAGCCGGATTTCGTCCGGATCTACCCCGCCCTGGTAATAAAAGGAAGCCTTCTTGCGGCCTGGTACAGCCAGGGCCGCTACACCCCGCTTTCCCTGGAGGAATGCGTGTCCCAGACCAAATCCCTGTATCGGCTGTTTAAGGATCATGGAATTCCGGTCATCCGCATGGGGCTTCAGTCCTCCGAAGGGCTGAACCGCGGGGATGGGGTCCTTGCCGGGCCTTATCATCCGGCCCTGGGGCACATGGTGCTCTCCGACATCCTTTTGGATCATGCGGTATCCGCCATAGACGCCATGCCGGTTTTGAATCCCAGCATCACGCTCACGGTCCACCCCAAAAGCCTCTCCCGCATGCAGGGCCTGAAAAAACGCAACCTGAATATCCTCAAAGAAAAATACCATTTTGAGTTCATGCGTTTAAAAACCGACAGCCGCATGAAAGAGGATGAGGTAAGAGCGGAATAGGGCGCGATTTTGGAGTGGCAAGGATCAGGGTTTTCTGCTATACAGCCGAAGGCTGGCAAAATTCTAAAAAGCCATCTATTCCGTTTTGAGGTATTTTTGCAAAAAGTAACTTACGGGTTTTTTTAAAATATTTTTACCACAGAGCGCACAGAGAAAATAAATGAAAAATTTTTTCTGTGTCCTCTGCGATCTCTGTGGTTAAAGCCTTTATTTCTCGAATCTGAGAAACCGGCAGGCGGAGCTTTCATGGAAAGGAATTTACATACGATGAAAAAAAATACGGACCGTTTTAACCCAAAGCTTGCGGTGGGGCAGCGCATTCTCGGCTATGAGATTCAAAAAATCGTCGAGCTGCCTGAGATCGCATCTTTTTTCTACGAGCTGAAACACCGGCCCACGGGCGCCCGGCACATTCATATCAGCAGACAGGACAAGGAAAACAGCTTCTGTGTGGCCTTTAAAACCGTTCCGGAGGACTCCACCGGCGTCGCCCACATCCTTGAACACACGGTTCTGTGCGGGTCTGAAAAGTATCCGGTCCGGGACCCGTTTTTCGCCATGATCAAACGAAGCCTAAACAGCTTCATGAACGCCCTGACCGCTTCGGACTGGACCATGTATCCGTTTAGCACCCAGAACAAAAAGGACTACTACAACCTGATGCGGGTGTATCTGGATGCGGCCTTTTTTCCGAAACTCGACCGGCTTTCCTTCAAGCAGGAGGGGCACCGTCTTGAACCTGAAACCGATCCCCATTCTCAGACCGCCCGGCTGGTCTATAAAGGCGTGGTGTACAACGAAATGAAGGGGGCCATGTCGTCTCCGGATCAGGTCATGACCCGGTCCATATTAAACGCCCTTTACCCGGACACCACCTACGGCTTCAACTCCGGCGGCGATCCGGCTGAGATTCCCAATCTCACCCATGAGCAGCTCAAAGCCTTTCACCACAGGCACTACCACCCCAGCAACGCCTTCTTTTATACCTACGGCAACCTCCCCTTAAAACAGCACCTCAAGCTCATTGAAAAAATGGTGTTGAGCCGCTTTAAGCGGATTGATCCGAAAACAGAGGTGCCCAACCAGCCCCGCTGGGAAAAACCCAAAACAGCCGAGTACCGGTATCCCTTAGACCCCAGCGAGGACCCTCAGAAAAAATGCCAGGTCTGCCTGGCCTGGCTGACCGCGGATATTCGGGACGCCTTTGAGGTGCTGGTGTTGTCCATACTGGAGCAGGTGCTGATGGGAAACTCGGGGTCCCCCTTAAGAAAGGCGCTGATCGAGTCCGGGCTGGGAAGCACCCTGTCAGACGGCAGCGGGTTTGATTCCGAAAACAAGGACACCCTGTTTTCCTGCGGGTTAAAGGATGTAGAGGCCTCGTCCGCGGAAAAGATCGAACGCATTATTTTAAACACCTTAAAAACCCTGGCCGAAACCGGCATCGACAAACAGATGGTGGAATCGGCCATTCACCAGATTGAATTCCACCGCAAAGAGGTCACCAACCATCCGTTTCCCTATGGATTGAACCTGCTGCTGCGGTTTACCGGAGACTGGTTTCACGGCGGGGACCCGGCCGCCAGCCTGAAGGTGGACACCCTGATGAACCGGCTTTTTGCCGAACTCAAGCAGGAAAGATTTCTGGAAGACCGGATCCGGCTTTATTTTCTTGAAAACCCCCACCGGGTCCGCCTGATGCTCCTGCCCGACCAGAAAATGGCCGAGGCGGAAAACCGGCGGGTGGCCGAAGCGCTTGAGCAAATCAAAAAACACCTGTCTGATCAGGAAATGGAAAGCCTTCAAAAAGACGCCCTGGCCTTGGCCGCTCTCCAGGAATCGAAAGAAGATTTGTCCTGCCTGCCGACCCTTGAGATCAAGGACATCTCCCCCGAAATTGTTCGTATCAAAAAATCCCCGGGGTATGTAAAGGCCGAATGTTGCTGCTATGAACAGCCCACCTCCGGGATCCTCTATTTTACCTTTGCGGCCGGTCTCAAGGGGCTGCCCTCAACCCTGCTGCCGCTGGTGCCGTTTTTCTGCAACGCCGTGACCCGCTGTGGAACCGCCCTGCACAGCTATTCCGAAATCGCCCAGATGATTGATCTCTACACCGGCGGGATCGGGCTGTCCGCCACCGCCGGCGCCAGCTTTTCCCCCAGGGCGGCCGGGGCCTGTTTTCCGCTGATCTCCTTTAACGCCAAATGCCTTTCCCGCAACCTTGAAAAAATGTTTGAGCTCCTTGAGGAGGTGTTATGCGGTTATCGCTTTGCGGACACAAACCGCCTAAGGCAACTGCTCCTGGAATACCGCGCGGACCTGGAAGCCTCCGTGGTGGCAAATGGCCACCGGTACGCCGTTTCCCTGGCCTCCCGCAGCCTTTCCGCGGTGGGGGCGCTAAACGAGCTGTGGCACGGGATTCATCAACTGGATGCCATCAAACAACTCACCGAGGACCTGTCGGAAAAAAACCTTCAATCCATCGCCAACCGGTTAAAGCGCATCGGTGAAGCCGTGTTAAGGGCCAACAACATAAAAACCGCCCTGATCGGTGAAAAGCAGGACCTGCTCAAGGCCTCGGCCTGCCTGAAGGCGTTGAAAAACCGCCTGGGAGAAGGAGGGGCTTTCGGGTTTGAATCGCCGAAAATCCGTTTTCCCCAAAAACCCGTCAGGGAAGGATGGGCAACCTCTTCTGCGGTATCGTTTACGGCCTCTGTGTTTGAAACCAAACCCCTCAATCATCCGGATGCTCCGGCCCTGGCGGTGATCAGCAAGATCCTTCGGTCCCTGTTCCTTCACCGGGAGATCCGGGAAAAAGGCGGGGCCTACGGCGGCTTCGCCTCCTATCAGCTGGAAACCGGCCTGTTTGCCTTCGGGTCTTACCGGGATCCCCACATTGTCAACACCCTGGAGGTGTATGACCGGGCCGCCGCCTTTATCACCTCGGGGAACTACACGGCTCAAGACATCAAGGAGGCGATCCTCCAGGTGTGCGCGGATATCGACCGGCCGGACCCCCCGAGCACGGCCGCCATGAAAGGGTTCTATCGGGAGCTGGTTCAACTCACTGATGGAATGCGGCAGACCTTCAAAAACAGGCTGCTGAAGCTCAACCGCAATAAAATCCTTACAGCCGCAAACCGGTATTTCGGACCGTCCCGAGGGCCTTTTTCCGTGGCGGTGATTTCCAGCGAGGAGGCGCTTAAAAAAGCCAACACCAGGCTTGCGAGGCGCCCGCTCAAACTGCATCGGATTTAGGCTCAACCCGAAATCGGCCATGAAACCCCGGCTGCCTAGGAGAAGCGACCCGGACGGCGGGGAAATTCGGAAGGATAGAGATCCAGGGGGAAATTAAAGTAATGATGGAACCGTAGAAAGCGCCGGTAAAAGCCGGCAAGGAGTAAGAGGTGAAAGTCCTCCAC
>DYLE01000200.1 GCA_020722245.1 Desulfonema limicola | reverse complement strand
TTCTGATCCCCCGAAAAAGGCCCCTCAGGGCTCAAAAACCATGAAGTTGGGTTAATATAGACTTTAGGCGGATAGGGCTACCAAAAGCGGCTTCGCGCTTCTTGATTTCAGCGCGGAAGCAGCGTTGCTGCTCAAGGATATGCTATTTCACCATAAAGATCCGTTTGATCGTATGCTGATAGCGCAACGCATTACAGAACTGCAAAATACCTCGGAGCGGAATAAACCGCTTTCTACGAAGCCATCAGGGAATAGATGTCCGGTCTTCTGTGGGGCAGAAAGTAGCGCATTTCATGGCTTCGCACCCTGTCCAGGTCCTCGGCCTTCAGGTCGGCGATCATCATGTACTCATTTTCGCCGGTGTATGAGTTAATAACCTCGCCGGAGGGCCCGATCACCAGGCCGACGCCCGGGAAAAGAAGCCCTCTGCCGTTTTCTCCGCAGGGGTTGCAGGCGATGATAAAGAGGCTGTTGTCAAACCCCCTGGCGGGAAGGTGACGCATCCAGGATGCCATTTTTTCCTTCGGGGTTCCTCCGGGGGAGGCATGGGGAATAAAGATCGCGTTCGCGCCGGCTAAAGCCATTCTTGTCGCAAGCTCCGGAAAGTGGGCGTCGTAGCAGAGCTGAACCCCGAAGATCAGCCCTTTGGCTTCAAACAGGGGGAGGGTGTTTCCCGGCGTAAAGACGCCTTTTTCCGGAGGCGCGACGTGAAGCTTTCGGTAGATGCCGGAAATGCCGTCGGGGGAGATCGAAAAATGGCTGGCAAAGATTTGGTTCTGGTTGGTTTCAGCGATTCCGGCTAAAATCGTGACGTCGTTTTTTTTTGCCAGATCCAGAAGATAATCGGATGAGGGGCCGGGAACGGTTTCAGCCAGGTTTTTGATTTCCGGATGGGGATGATACCCGGTGACGGAGAGCTCCGGAAAGCAGATCAGCGAGGCTTTTTTTTCATGCGCCGCATAAATCCAGCGCTTCATCCGTTCCAGGTTTTTTTCGGTTTCGCCTGCGCGGGAATTTAGAATCACGGCAGCGATTCGAAGATCCTTCATGACTCATCTTCCATGGCTGAAAAAGTGAGGGCGAAGCAGTCCGGCCGGCTATAACTCGAAGTGGGCTTTTATCTTAAAGACCTTTGTCGCCGGCAGGTTGATGATCTCCTTCACCCCTGTTTTTTGAGAAATTTCGAAAAGGTATTGTTCGATTTGCTTCATGGATTGAGCGATGAAGGTAAACCAGAGGTTGTAGGGGTTGTCGCGGATATAGCTGTGCGTCACCCCAGGGTATTCGCCGACGGTCTTTGCAAACTCCTCGATTTTGTCGGCCGGAACCCTGGCCGCGCAAAGGGTGCTGACAAAGCCGATCCGGCCCGGAACAAAGTTTCCGCCGATGCGTCGAATGATTCCCTGCGCCTTCAGCCGGTCCACCCGGCGGATCAGCTCGTCTTCATTTAAATTAAGCCCCTTTGCGAGTTCAGCATAGGGCCGCGGGACAACCGGAAAATCGGATTGAATCCGGTTGAGTATGGCCCGGTCGGTCTCATCCATCTTTAACATGGGGGCTTACGCTTTGATCAGGTGGATGTTAACGGTTCGGGTGCGCGGGCCGTCGAATTCACAGAAAAAGATCCCCTGCCAGCTGCCCAGGGCAAGACGGCCGTTTTCAACCCGAACCCATTGGGATACCCCGACCAGGGTGGACTTGATGTGGGCGGGGGAGTTCCCCTCTAAATGGCGGTAGTCCGCCTTCCAGGGCACGATTGTGTTTAAAATAGTCAGGATATCCCCTTTGACCGAGGGGTCTGCGTTTTCATTGATGGTGAGCCCGGCGGTGGTGTGGGGCACGTACAGCATGCAGACCCCGTCCTGCACACCCGAAGCAGCCACCTGTTTTTGAACCTGGGCCGTGATATCAATCAGTTCGGTCTGATTCTGGGATCTGACGGTGATCTTCATGGTCTTTTTGTCCATATAAAAAAGCCCTGCAGAAAACAAGCAGGGCTTTTCATCGCTTTGTATGGGAACAAAAGGCGGCGCTACACGCACCCGGTCGGCTTCGGAAGCCCGGCCATCTTGCATGCCCCCTTGCCCGGTCCTGACGGGAAAAGTTCATAGATGTGTTTCAGTTTAAAACCGGTCAGCTTGGAAAGGATGCGGACCATCGGCGCGATGCCGTTTTTCCTGTAGTAGTCCTGAAGAATCTGAATGACCATGCGGTGCTCTTCGGTCAGCTCTTCAATCCCTTCCTCTTTTTTGACATACCTCATCCAGGCTTCATTGAAGTTTTCAAAACTGTCGATGAAGCCGTCTTCGTCCACGTTAAATGTGTGACCTTCAAACTCGACTGTTGGCATTCGAAAACCCTCCTTTGATACTCAAAATTTAAATGGTTACTTGGCTTATCTCCAATCGGTTGTCTGGATATTTTCTATAATAAATTTTTTTTCTAAATAAAAAAAAAATCATTGTCAACATGAAATTTGAACCCGAAGGGTTTTACGGGTTAAAACCAGGGCACCGCAACCGCGTTTAAACCCCGTTCCTTTTCCGGTATCGCAACCTTCTAATATTCCTTGGGCATTTTATTGAGCTGGGCCAGGGTGAACACCGGGCCGTCCTTGCATACAAAGACCTTGCCGATGTTGCAGCGTCCGCAGATGCCGATGCCGCACTTCATCCGGTTTTCAAGGGACATGAGGATATGGTCATGGCTGTAACCGAGCTTTTCCAGAACCGGCTGCGTGAACTTGATCATGATCGGCGGCCCGCATACAATGGCATAGGTCTCGTCATCCCCTGAAGGTGCCTTTTTTTCAGTGATCGTGGGCACAAACCCGGTATTAAACGACCAGTTCGGGTCATCCGTGGCATCCACGGTGATGTGCATATGAATATCGTCGCGCTGCGCCCATGCCTTTAGCTCATCCTTGTAAAGCAGCATGCCCGGCGATCGGGCGCCGTATATCACATGGATATCTTTGAATTTCGATCGGTTTTCGGGGGCGAGGATGGTGACGATGGAGGATCGCAGGGTGGTGAATGCAAAACCGCCGCCGATGATCACCAGGTTTTTGCCCTCGAGAAGCGCCCAGGGAAAGCTGTTGCCCAGAGGACCCCGAATCCCCATGATGTCCCCTTTTTTCATGGCGTGAAGATGGGCGGTAACCTTTCCGGTTTTAAACACCGTAAACTTGACAAACCCCTTTTCAGTGGGGGACGAGGCGATACCGATGGGGATTTCCCCGACCCCGGCCACGGAAAGCTCTGCAAACTGTCCGGAGCGGTATGCAAATCGGGCCTCATCCTCGGGCCGAATGAAGACGAATTTGAAGGTTTTGAGGCTGTTGTCTTCGGTTTCGGTGATGATTTGATCGATGCGAACCGGGTACGGTAAGTATGGATTTTGCACGGTTATGATTCCCCCTTTGTTATGACGATGCCGCCACGCTGCGGGTACAGGCGTCGGGTTCGAAGCTGTTCATTCGGTTGCAGATCCTTCGAATGTCGATATTGACCGGGCAGGAACGAATGCATCGTCCGCATCCCACACATTGAATGCCGTTATCGTATTTATCCACATAGTATTTCAGTTTATGCATGAACCTCTGGCGCACCCGTTCGTATTTTTGCGGCCTGGGGTTGTGTCCCGAGGCGTGAAGGGTGAACAGCGGGAACATGCAGCTGTCCCAGTTCCGCATCCGTACGCCCGTTTTCCCGAAGGTTTCATCCTGAATGTCAAAACACCAGCAGGTGGGGCAGACAAAGGTGCAGGTGCCGCAGTTGATGCAGGCAAAGGCCTCCTCCTGCCAGAACGGGGCGTCATAGAGCTCCAGTATGGTTTTTTTCTTCAAGTTTTCCGTATGAACCACCGAGGTGACGGCCGATTCGGCCTTTGCCTTCAGGGCTTCGATCCGGGAGGCCGCATCCTTGTTTGCCGGTGTATTCCATCCGGCGGCCTTCATAAAGGCCTCCCCCTTGGGGGTGAGGATTTCGGCGTAAAACCCTTCTTGGTCTTCAACCAGGAGCAGGTCCAGCCCCTCCTTTCCAAAAGGGCCGGTCCCGGCGCTGGTGCAGAAACAGGTATGGCAAGGGCTTGCACAGGCCAGGCCGATGAAGGTCGTGGCCGTGTATGCCCTGATCCAGTATGTATCCTGAAACTCCGGGGTGTCGAAGTTGCGGGCCACAAT
>DYLE01000009.1 GCA_020722245.1 Desulfonema limicola | reverse complement strand
GAAAGCTGTCATGATCCTCGCCGTCGGTGATCAGAATAATATCCTTGTAGGCCTTGACCTGGTCGTCAAACACCTCCTCTAAGGTGGTTCGTATGGCGTCCCCGATCAGGGTCCCGCCCCTGGAGATGCTGTCGGTGCTGATGTGGTCCAGCATCATGCGGAAAAACCCATAATCCTGGGTGAGCGGGCATTTCACGGCCGCGGTGCCGGAAAACACCACCAGCGCCACACGGTCCCCTGAAAGCACATCGATGCAGTCTGAAATCGCCAGCTTGGCCCGCTCCAGCCGGTTGGGTTTCAGGTCTTCGGCCAGCATGCTTTTGGATACATCCAGCAAAAACACCACATCCCGGCCGCTGCGTTCCACGGTCTCCGGTTTGGGGTTCCAGGCCGGCCGGGCCGCCGCCAGAATCATGAAAATAACGGCGGCGACTACCGCGGCCGCCTTCCATCTCCGTTTGACCGGGCTCGCCGTCATAGGGATTTTATTGATCAGCCCCGCGTCGATGAACCGTTTCAGGCCGGTGCGCCGTTTCCAGCCGGCATAGACATAGAGACCGATGATCGCGGGAACCGACCAGAGCAGAAACAGCATCTCAATGTTGTGAAGCTTGATCTCCGTCATGGAATCCTCCTGAACACGGTGCAGGATAACATGATTTCAGCGGCAATCAGGGCCAGCGCCAACAAAACAAAAATAAGGTAGTTTTCCTTGTAATCAATATACCGGATGGATTCGATCTCGGTTTTTTCCAGCTTATCGATTTCTTTGTAGATCTCGGCAAGGTCGTCAGCATTTTTTGCCTCTTTAAACACCCCTCCGGTTTTTTCGGCGACGGCCTTTAGGGTGGTGGTGTCCACTCCGGCACCTGTGGGCAGCTTATACACCCCGAACGGGGTTCGAATGGAGGCCATGGCCTCACCCCCGCCGATGGCGATGGTATAGACCTTGATCCCCCATTTTTTGGCCAGTTCCGCCGCCTCCTCCGGGCTTCTTTTGCCGCAGTTGTTTTCTCCGTCGGAGAGCAGGATGATGACCTTGCTCTTGATTTCGTAGGCGGTGTCGGTTTTTTTTTGCTGTTGCTTCAATGCCTGTTCCGCGGTTTTCAGCCGGGCAGCAGCCAGGGCCAAAGCGTCTCCGATGGCGGTGCCGTCCTCAGACCGCTGGGTGACGATCCGGGTGTTATTTACAAAAAGCGGCAGGGCGCCGTGAGCCAGGGTCAGGGGGCAGGTGGTATCCGGATAGCGGGCAAAGGCGATCATTCCGATCAGGTCGTTGGGGCGACCAGGCAGGTCCTTTCCGTTTCCTATGGCAAAGTCCAAAAACACCTTTTTGACCACCTCCAGCCGGTTCATGTTCTGCCCCTGATATTCCATTTCAGCGCTCATGCTGCCGGAGCGGTCCACCACCATTTCAATGGCGATCCCCTTGCTGATTTCTTTCACCTGCTCCCTTCCGGTCTGCGGCCTTGCCAGGGCGATCACCAGGCAGGCGAGGGCAAGCAGGCGAAGCCCCGTGGGCAGCCATAACAGCCGCTGCCGCAGGGAACGCCCGGATTTCGCCGCATGGACCACCGATGAAAACCCAAGGCTTCCGGTTTTTGAAACGATCCGCCGCGCAAACGGCAGGGCGAAAATCAGGATTAAAAGCAGCAATGTCCAGGGTGAATGAAAGTGCATGTTTTACAATTGAGCTTTTTCAGAATTTGCTTGTTTGGCGACGGTTTCCACCTGTTTTGTCTCCTCGATAAAGAGCTTGCAGCTGTCAAAGGTGTTTTGAATATCCTGGGTCGAGGGCGTGTGCTCGGCAAACTTGACCAGGTCGCAGTGGGTCAGAAAGTTTTTTAACAACCCCTGGTGTTTGGCCGAAAGACGGGTGTCTGATTTCAACCCTTCCAGGAACTCTTCGGTGGTCTGCTCCGGCGCATGGATGTTAAACCGGTTTTCAATGTAGCGGCGCAGGGTATCGGAGATCTCCTGGTAAAACAGCTTGATCTCCCCTTTTTCAATGAGGTTTTTTGAAACAAGCCGCTCCAGGGCCGCATAGGCGATCTCATGGGGCGGCAGGTAAAGCTCGGCGTTTATGTGAATGGCGTTTCGCCGCCGTTGATACAGATAGAAGCAGAACACCCCCAAAAGCAAAAGCCCCCCAGCGATGCCGCCTGCCCAAACCCATAAGGCCATTGACCTCGGCAAGGTCACGGGCGGCTGAATGTCGTGTATCTTCATATCCTTGAGGGTCGCCGGCAGAAGAGAAGTGACCTTGATGGGGATGTCCTCGGTCTTGAGGGTATGCGCCTCCTTCTTTTTTTCCCCGCTTTTCCAGAACCGAACGGTCATGGCCGGAATGGTGTACTCGCCGGAGAGAAACGGCTCCAGCAGGTAGCTGCGGATGATCTTTTTTTTCTTGTTTTCAACCAGTTCAGGCGGTGTGGTGTGGTAGTCCACGATGCCGAACCCGGCCAGCTTTTCCCCGGCCGGCGGAAGCTCCACCTCATAGGCCTCGTCAATTGTCACGGAAATGGTCAGGGAAAACCGATCTGCAATGGTGATTTCCGATCGGTCAAGTTCTATCTTGCAGGTGATCGGACCCCGTTCAAAGGTTTTCTGAATGCCGGCGTCGGCCTTCTTCCCCGAAGGCAGGGGGGTTGTCTTTGATTTGCAGGCCGCCATTCCCGCCGCCAGCAGGACAGCGGCAAGGAGGAGAACCGCTGCCCTGCGACGGGGCGGCCTAAGCCGCGAGGAAGGAAGGTGTTTATGCGTGTTTTGAACGGCTGCCATCGGAGCTATTTCGATTCCTGGGTTTTGGAAGTTTGCGGCAACCCGGTGTTCTTTTCCGTTTTTTCATCCCGCATGGATGCGGATGCATGGATCACCACATCGTATTTGTCTTTTAAGTGATCTAAAAGCGCCCGGGAAACCTGCCTTTCCTTTTCGGCGCGAAGGGCTGCGTAGACCTGGTTTTGAACCTCCTCAAAGGGCTTGATGGTCTTCTGATCGGCGTCCTGATACGCCTCCCTGTGGCTGTCATAGTAGGCCTGAAGCTCGTCTGGCAGGATGTGAATGTTTTCAGCGTAGGCTTTTTCCATCAGCTTTTCCGCCAGCAGGGCCTTCTCCTGGTCCCTGATTTCAGAAAGTACCTGAGGGTTTTCTGCGAGGTTTTGCGCCCTTGCCTCCCGGTAAAGCAGCTCCCGGGCCAGGTATTGATGGAGGAATTCTGAGCGCTGGGCCTCGCCGGAGAACTGCTTGAGCAACTCTTCTTTTTGTTGGTTGTGAGCCCCTTCAGGCAGGTATGCGGCCATGGATGAGAGCTGTTGATCAATGGCTTTTTCAATCAGATGATCCAGATCGGACCGGGTGATTTTTTCAGGCCCGATCTCGGCTATTGCTTCTTTGCGGTCTGACGGCGAACCCGAACCTGAAGCCACCCCTTGTATACCCACCCGCTCGGACAGCTCATCCCGCAACGCCGCAAACCGTCCCGCGGATTCCAGGCACTCCTGAATCCGGCGGCTGATCTCGGCCTGGATTTCGGGAACCTCTTTAAACCCCTCGGAGCGGTAATAGGCGGCCAGGGCCCGGTCATAGTCATGCTCCTCCTGGTGGAGCTTTCCGATGCGGAACCAAACCCTGGCGGTTTCTTCCTCGTTGAGCGTCGCGTTAGAGACGTATTCCTTCCATGCCTCGGCTGCGATGCGGTTCATCCCCTGTTTTTCAAGCTTTATGGCCAGGTTTTTTTGAACATCGCTTGAAGGCGCCGTCTTGTTTTGAGAGGGTGTTAAAAGCAGCGGCCTAAACAGCATGAGCGCAAGGACGGCGCAGACCAGGGCGAGAAGGATCAGGTTAAGGGCGATCATCCAGGCGGGAAACGCCGAAGGTTTTTCCTGTTTGTGCGAAGGAAGGCTGAGGTCCAGTTTGTCCGTCATTTTTTCCTCTTTTTGTGTTTATTTTTTTACCTTAGCCGGCGGAGTCTTTGCGCCCGCCGCTTAAAAAATTTCACCAGGTCGGAGACATAGTCCCGGCCGTTTAAAACCGCCAGATGATCCACATCCATGGAATGGAACAGCCTTTTTAAGCCCTCCTGCCGGTCTGCGCCCAGGGCTTCATACCGCCTGCGCACCGCCCGGCTTCCCGTGTCGATGATCACCCGTTGCCCGGTTTCCGCGTCTTCGAGTTCGATCAGCCCCACGTCCGGCAGGGCGATCTCCCGGGGATCGGTGATCGAGACCGCGATCAGGTCGTGGCGTTTTCCCATGACCCGCATGGGCTGTTCAAAACCCTGTCCCCAGAAATCGGAGATTAAAAACACCACCCCTTTTTTGGTGGTCACCCGGTCTAAATATTCCAGTGCGCCGGTAATGTCGGTTTTTCTCTGGGCCGGCTTAAACTCCAGCAGCTCTCGAATGATCCGCAGCACATGCCGGGTCCCCTTGGCCGGCGGGATGAATTTTTCCACCTGATCGGTGAACAGAACAAGCCCTACCTTGTCGTTGTTTTTAATGGCGGAGAATGCCAGCAGGGCGCAGAGCTCGGCCGCCGCCTCGTTTTTGGTCTGTCTGGTGCTGCCGAACGCCCCGGATGCAGACAGATCCACCAGGAACAAAACGGTGAGCTCCCGTTCCTCCATATAGAGCTTGACATGCGGGGAGCCGGTGCGGGCGGTGACGTTCCAGTCGATGGTTCGAATGTCGTCCCCGATCTGGTACTCCCGGACCTCTGAAAAGGACATGCCCCGCCCTTTAAACAGGCTTTCATACTCCCCGGCCAGGGCGTCGTTGACCGCCTTGCTGGTGAAGATCTGGATATAGCGTATTTTTTTCGCCAGTTCTTTGGAGATCATGGCACATCCACGGTCTGAAGGATCTGCGCGATGATGTCTTCGGAGGTCTTTTCCTCGGCCTCGGCCTCATAGGTGATGATCACCCGGTGCCGAAGCACATCCATGGCGACCGATTTCACGTCCTGAGGGGTTACGTATCCTCGTCCCTCCATCAGGGCGTTGGCCTTGGCGGCCATGGCCAGAAAGATGCTGGCTCTGGGGGACGCTCCGTAGCGGATCAACTGGCCGATGTCCATCTTGTAGGACTCGGGGTTTCGCGTGGCCTCAACGATGTTGACGATATACTCCTCGATTTTTTCATCCATGAAGATTTCATCGGCAAGCTCCCGAAGCCGGGCCACATCCGCGACGCCGATCACCGGCGAGACAGCGGTGGACGGCCTGGAGCGGGCCATTTTTTTTAAAATCTGATGCTCCTGGGTCTTGGTGGGGTAGGTCACCTTCAGCTTGAGCATGAACCGGTCCACCTGGGCCTCGGGAAGCGGGTAGGTCCCTTCCTGCTCGATGGGGTTTTGTGTGGCCAGAACCAGAAACGGATCCGCCATGGGGTGGCTCTCATCCCCGATGGTCACCTGGCGTTCCTGCATGGCCTCCAGCAGGGCGCTCTGGACCTTGGCCGGTGCGCGGTTGATCTCGTCGGCCAGAACGATATGGGCGAAAACCGGCCCCTTTTTGGTGGTGAACTCACCGGTCTTGGGGTTGTATATCAGGGTGCCGATGACATCCGCCGGAAGAAGGTCCGGGGTGAACTGAATGCGCGAAAAGGAGGCGGAAATGAGCCCGGCCAGGGTGGTGACGGTCAGGGTTTTGGCCAGCCCGGGGACCCCTTCGATGAGCACATGCTGGTTGCACAAAAGCGCCATCAGCAGGCGGTCCACCAGGACCTCCTGGCCCACGATTACCTGGTGAAGCCCGGCCCGAAGGGCCTCGATGACCCGGCTTTCCTGTTCCACCTTTTCACCGATCTGTTTGACGTCCACTGCCATGCGATTCTCCTTTATTTTTGTTTATCCGAATCATCGGGTCGGAGTTTTAATCCCAACCCCAAATCCGTTTACAGCACCGCCTTTACCTTTTGAATCAGGGTCGGCAGGCCGTCTGATTTATCGTAATAGTCAGCAGCGCCCTTGATGAGCGTTTTTTGATCCTCAACGGGATAGACGCTGGCGACGATCACCCGGGTTTTTTTGTGAAATACTTGAGCGATATCATAAAGGACCGTCCCGTCCACGCCGGCCATGTTGATATCCAGCAGGATCAGGTCTACTTCATTTTTAAGCAGAATCGCGTTGGCCTGCTCGGCGTTTTCGGCATCCATGACCTTGAACCCTTCCCGTTTCAGCATTTTTGTGTACACGCTTCTGATTTTTTCTTCGTCGTCCACCACCAGGATGGTTTTCATGGGGTTTTCCTTCCTTGAGCCGGAGTTTTTTGCTTGTCGGGACGGAGTATAAAAAACAGTCGATAAGAAAAAGGTTAAAAAAAGATTAGAATTTTCTTATTTTTGAAAAACGGTTCAACACTCAGCTCATGCCAGGGGAAGGATGACCGTAAACACAGAACCTTCGTTGATGCGGCTTTGCACGGTTATTGTTCCCTGGTGGGCCCTGACGATGGACCGGGCGATGCTCAGCCCCAGGCCGGTTCCTGGGACAGGGTCATCCCCTCCCTTATGGGCGCGGAAGAATTTATCAAAAATTTTTGTGAGATTTTCTTCTGAGATGCCGATTCCGGTATCTGAGATCGCCACTTGGGCCTGGTTTTCCGCGAGGGTCAGTTCAATGCCGATGCGCCCGCCTTCAGGGGTGTAAGTGATGGCGTTGGTGATCAGGTTCAAAAACAGCCGCCGCAGATGGGTTTTGTCAGCTTTGACAGGAACCTGCCGGATCCCGGGGAGTTTCAGATCGGCGCTGATTTTTTTTTCATCGGCCAGGATTTGGCTGTGCTCGTGCATTTCCCGGATAAATTCCACCAGGTTGATCTCCTCAAACCGGAAAACCTCCAGGTTGTAATCCAGCCGGGCCTGAAGAAGCAGATCCCGTATGATCCGGGTCAAACGATCGATCTCCTGCAGGCAGACCTGCATCACCCTTTCATACTCTCTTGTTTCGCGGGGTTCGCTTAACGCCAGCTCCATTTCTCCTCGAATGATGGCGATGGGGGTCTTGAGTTCGTGCGCCACATGGGAGCTGAACTCATTGACATGCGCAAAGGACTTTTCAAGCCGCTCGATCATGGCGTTAAACGATCGAATCAGGCGCTTCATCTCCTCATCCCCCTCGGTTTCTTGAATCCTTAGATTCAGGTCGGTGTGGGAGATATCATCGGCGGTCTTGATGACGTTGAGGACGGGTTTGAGTATGCTTCGCGCAAAAAAACCGCCCAAAAAACTGGTCAGCCCGAGAATAAACAAAACGCTTGCAGCCATGAAATACATCAGTTTTTGTAAAATGGCGATGACGAAATCCAGCGGCGTGGCGAGCTGGATCACCAACAGATTCCGGTGGCTGAGAGAAAACGGCAGGTTGATGGCCCGCAGCCGCTGCTTTTCGTTTTTAATATCTTTAAAAAACATCCCGGAAAAGTTTATGGGAAGCTGTGTTTTGAATAAATCCTCCATGTTTTTGTCGAGGTTTTCAGACCGGATGACCGGCATCCCGTATCCGTTGAGGATAAAGAAGTAGTCTTCCTGAAGCCTTAACGCCTTGATATCCGAGCGCCACAGGTTTTCAAGAATCATAAGGGAGGGGTCGTCTATCCCCAGAAGCCGGTTGATAAGATCCTGGGGTGTGACCGGGGTTTTTCTCAGGTCTTCATAAGACTTTAGAATGTCGGCAACGGCGGTGGCCTTGAGCCTGAGCCGTTCATCCACATCGCCATAGAGGATCAGAGCGGTCAGGTAGAACAGGACCCCGCTGAAAACCACCAGAATGACGCATAAAATGGAGGTGTAGAGGATGCTCGCCTTGAACCGGATGGAGTTGATCTTCATGGGGGTTATTCTTTTAAAGTATATCCCTTGCCCCGGATGGAGTGGATCAGTTTTTTTGAAAAGCCGGCATCGATTTTTTTGCGCAGGTAATTCACATAGACATTGATCACGTTGGAGAAGCTGTCAAAATCCTGTTCCCAGACGTGTTCCGATATCATGGTGCGGGTGACCACCTGGTTTTTGTTGAGCATCAGGTATTCCAGCAGGGCGTACTCGGTGGCGGTCAGGTCGATTTTTTCCCCTGCGCGTTTCACCTCATGGGTCAGCTGGTTGAGCTCCAGGTCCGCCGCTTTCAGGGTGGCTGTTTTGTCGATTCTCTGCCTTCGAAGCAGGACCCGCACCCGGGCCAGAAACTCCTCAAACGCAAAGGGCTTGGTCAGGTAGTCATCGGCCCCGGCGTCCAGGCCCGATACCTTGTCTTTCAGGTTGTCCTTTGCCGTAAGCATCAGGATGGGGACATCGACATGTTTTTGTCTCAGCTCCCGGCAGATGGACATGCCGTCTTTTCCGGGAAGGATAAGATCAAGGATGATCAGGTCATAGGGGTTGATCTCGGCCAGGAAAAGCCCTTCTTCCCCGTCGTATGCGACGTCCACCGCATAGGCTTGTTCCTTTAAGCCCCTTTTGATGAAGCTGGCCATCTGTTTTTCATCCTCGACAAGCAGGATACGCATCGATTTTGCCTCAACCGGTATGCTGTTTTTTTAAAGGTTTTTTATCGGGTGGGGGATGAAAAGTCAAGGCGGGGTTTCTTTGATAGTGCTTGAATTCCGTTTCCTGCTGTTTTAAAAATTGCAGGTTTGAAGCGAATGTGATACCTGCAAAGGATATTTTAAGACGCGAAGATCAAGTGTTTACTTGCGTGATGGGGATAGGGTATGACGTCTCTCATGACGATCATCACTGAACCGGCTATTTCGGCCGTGTTTTCGGTTTTGGGGGTGATCCCTCGGGATACAGCCGCGCATATCGCCGGCCTGCTGGGCCGCATCTGGTTTGTCATCGATAAGCGGCATCGCGATGTGGCCCTGTCCAATCTCAGCCAGGTCTACGCCGGCGCAAAAAGCCCGGCTCAGATCCGGGCCCTGGCCCGTCAGGTGTTTAAAAACCTGGTGATGATTTTATTTGAGATCGGCTGGTCCCTGAGGCTCAACAAAAAGGAGTTTTCAAGGTATTTTCATATCTATGGCCTTCACCAGCTGGATGCGGCCTATAAAAAAGGGCGGGGGGTGCTGGTCCTGACCGCGCATATCGGGAACTGGGAGTTTCTCTCCCTGGTGGCGGGGATGCTCGGCTACCCCATGAGCGCCGTCTACCGGCCGTTTGATTTTGCGCCGCTCGACGATTTTTTTGTCGGCTTAAGAAGCCGTTATGGGGTTAAGCTTTTTCCCAAGACCAGCGCCACGCGGAGCGTTTTGAGAAGTTTAAAGAACAAGGAGCTTGTCGGCATTCTGCTGGATCAGAATACGGGCGTCCACCGAGGGGTGTTTGCGGATTTTTTAGGAAGAAGCGCCTGCACCAACAAGGGGCTTGCGATTCTTGCTTTGGCGACGGGCGCGCCGGTGGTTCCGGTTTTTTTGATTCGAGAAAAAGACGGGTTCCGGGTGGAGTTTGGCGCGGAAATCCCTTTGATTAACACCGGGGACCGGAGCAGCGATATTGCGGCTAACACCGCCCAGTACAACCGGATCATCGCGTCGGAGATTCTTAGGTATCCGGATCAGTGGTTCTGGGTGCATCGACGCTGGAAGACCCTGCCTTATAAACCCTGGCCGAGGCAGCCGAAGGTCACACGAAAAAAAAATAAAAAAAACGGAAAACCAAGATGAAACTCAGCATCCCTGAATGTATTCTGTCGATAAAACCCTATAAACCTGGAAAGCCCATTTCCGAGGTGGAGCGGGAATACGGCATATCCCATTCAATCAAGCTGGCCTCCAACGAAAACCCGCTGGGGCCATCGCCCAGGGCAGTGCAGGCCATGCGAGCGGCCATGGCGGATCTGCACCGGTATCCCGACGCCAGCGGGTATGACCTGATTCACAAGCTGGCGGGCAGGCTGGGGGTATCAAATGACCAGATCGTGCTGGGAAACGGTTCGGACGATGTGATCGGCATGCTGGTGCGCGGCTTTCTGCAGCCCGGCGAGGAGGCTGTCATGACCCTGCCGTCCTTTCTCATGTATGAGATCTTTGTTCGTTCGGTGGGGGCTGTTCCGGTGTTTGTTTCCATGCCGCCGGAGGGGTTGAATCTATCCGCCATGCTGGAAAAGGTGTCTTCCAAAACCAGAATGGTTTTTATAAACAGCCCCAACAACCCCACCGGCTCCTTTGTCACTCAGGACGATTTTGCGAGGTTTTTAAACGATCTGCCGGAAAGCGTTTTGGTGATCCTTGACGAGGCCTACATCGATTTTGCCACCGACCCGCAATGCTTAAACGGCCTGGCCTTTCTTTCCGCGGACAGGCCCATCGCCGTGCTGCGGACCTTTTCAAAGTCATACGGCCTTGCCGGTATTCGGATCGGCTACGGGGTGATGCCTTCTGAAATCGCATCGGTGTTAAACCGGATCCGCCAGCCGTTTAACACCAACCTCCTGGCCCAGGCAGGCGCCTTGGCGGCCCTGGAGGATGAGGCGTTTTTGATTAAAACCAGAAACCTGATTCAGACGGAGATCGCGTTTCTGCAGGAGTCCGTCAGGGGCATGGGGCTGGTCTGTTACCCGACCCAGGCCAATTTCTTTTTAATCCATGTCAAGAAAAACGCGGACCTGGTGTTTGAGGCCCTACTCAGGGAGGGGGTGATTGTCCGCTCCATGGTTTCCTATGGATACCCCGAGCATATTCGGGTGAATGCGGGGCTGCATGAGGAGAACCTCCGGTTTTTAAACGCCCTGAGCAGGGTGTTGAAGGGGTAACCAAAAGGTCACGCCATGAAGAGCCTGCTGATCACCATTGACGGCCCGGCCGGTGCGGGAAAGACAACGGTCAGCCGAACCCTGGCCGACCGGCTGGGGTATCGGTACGTGGATACCGGCGCGCTTTACCGCGGCGTCGCTCTGGAGGCCATGGATCGCGGCATTTCCCCTGATGATGAACCGCGGCTGGATGCGCTCTGCCGCAGCCTGGAGCTGAGGTTTGCCCGCGGGGAAACCGGCACCCGGTTTTTTTCAGGCGAAACGGACATCACGGACCGTATTCGAACCCCGGAAATATCCATGATGGCTTCAGCGGTCTCGGCGCAGCCTGCGGTGCGCCGGGCGCTTCTGGACCTGCAGCGGAAAATGGGAGAGAAAAAGGCGGTGGTTTTTGAAGGGAGGGATATGGGAACCGTGGTGTTTCCGAACGCGGACCTTAAGTTCTTCCTCACCGCGGATTTAAAGGCCAGGGCCGTGAGAAGATACAAGGAGTTGGCGGGGATAAACCCGCAATCCCTTGAGGATGTTGAGACGGACATGAAACGCCGGGATGAAAACGATGCCGCGCGGAAAACCTCGCCCCTCAGGCCCGCGGATGATGCGATCCTCATCGATTCAACGGAGATCTCAGCAGACGAGGTGGTGGCGCAAATGATCGTTCATGTCGAAAAACGCCTCGCCTCGCGGAAGGCCTGAATTTTAAATGCTTTCAATAAATTGTATATTTTTTGATTTATTTATTGAGTTTTCAAAATAGGTTTGTTAAAAAATTTAAATTATACCTGCTAAATCCAAAAAAGGCGGTATATCACATCGTTAAAGGGGGACACAATTTAATGGAAAACAATGGAAACCAACTCAAAAACGGTTCGCTTCAGATGGAATCACGGGCGGACAAGATCAACGCGCCGGCAGCAGTCATCGCCGTATCTTCGAAGGAGGAGGCGTCTGCGGGCGGCGAGGCTTCTTCGGAACAGAGCATGAAGGACTTCATGGATATGTATGAAGAAAGCCTCAAACACTTTGAGGAGGGGGAGGTCGTCACAGGCAGGATTATCTCCGTGGACAAGGATTTTGTTTTGGTGGATGTCGGCTATAAGTCCGAGGGGCAGATTCCCATCCATGAATTTCTGGATGAGAACGGAAAGGTCAACGCCGTCCCCAACGACCAGGTCGAGGTGATGGTGGAGTTCTGGGACGAGGAAGAGGAACGGGTCGTCCTGTCCAAGGAAAAGGCCGCCAAGGTCAAGGTGTGGGAGCAGATCAAGGAGATCTACGAGGCCGACGGAACCATCGAGGGCGTGATCGTCAGCCGGGTCAAGGGGGGATTCTCGGTGGATGTGGGGGTGCAGGCGTTTTTGCCCGGCTCCCAGGCGGACCTTCGCCCGATTCGAAATTTAGATGATATGGTGGGAAAAACCTTTGCCTTTAAGATTTTGAAGTTCAACCGCAAGCGAAACAACATCGTCCTTTCAAGACGGGCGATTCTGGAAGCCGAGCGGGAGCAGAAACGTTCCATCACCCTTGCCGCCATAGCAGAAGGCAAGGTCATGGAAGGTACGGTGAAGAACATCACCGAATATGGAATTTTCGTGGACCTCGGCGGTGTGGACGGCCTGCTGCATATCACCGATATTTCATGGGGAAGGGTCAAACACCCCTCGGAGTTGTATGCCATCGGCGACCCCATCACGGTGAAGATCTTGTCCTTTGATCAGGTGAACGAACGGGTATCTTTAGGAATGAAACAGCTGGTTCCGGACCCCTGGTCCACCGCCAAGGAAAGGTATCCGGTGGGAACCCGCATTACCGGCAAGGTGGTGAGCCTGACGGATTATGGCGCGTTTGTGGAGGTGGAGGAGGGGATCGAGGGGTTGATCCATGTGTCGGAGATGTCGTGGACCCGCAAGATTCGTCATCCCTCCAAGGTGATCAGCGTCGGGGAGGAGGTGGAGGCGGTGGTGCTGGACATCAAGCCCGAAAGCCGCCGGATTTCTCTGGGCATGAAGCAGATCATGCCGAACCCCTGGGAGATGATCAGCGAGAAGTATCCTGTGGGATCGACCATTGAGGGAAGGATTAAAAATATCACCGATTTCGGTATTTTTATCGGCATCGACGATGACATCGACGGACTTGTGCATATCTCTGATATCTCATGGATCAAGCGGGTCAAACATCCTTCTGAGCTGTATAAAAAAGGGGATGTGGTCCGCGCCAAGGTGCTCGACATCGATATTCCCAATGAACGGTTCTCCCTGGGCATCAAGCAGCTGGCGGAGGACCCCTGGAAGACCGTTTCGGAGCGGTATCCGGTGGGAACCGAGATCAACGGAACCATTACCAATGTCACCGATTTCGGCATCTTTGTGGAACTGGAGGAGGGGATCGAGGGTCTGGTGCATGTGTCGGAAATCAGCAAGGAGAAGGTTAAAACCCCGGTGGGGATGTATGCGGTGGGGGATTCCCTGACCGCCAAGGTGATGCATATCAACACCGCGGACAGGCGGATCGGGCTTTCCATCAAACGGCTTGAAGCGGATGATGAGCAGTCCCTGCTGGAGGAGTATGTCATCAAGGTTAAACCCGCTCCTTCCAGCTTTGGCGAGATCCTTCAGCAGAACCTTCAGGAGAAGTTAAACGGTTTAAACGATAAGCTAAAAGAAGCGCATGCCAAATCGAATAAGGCCGATGCCGCGCCGGCGCCTGAACCCCCTGTTGAAGAAAGTGCGCCGTCCAAGGCGCTTGACCCTCAGGGTTCAGAGCCTGACCCGGATGCCGTCAAGCCGCCTCAGGGCGGCGCCGATTCGGCCGAATGATCCTGTGAGCCTTTCCACGGATTTTTTTAAAACCGTCAACGTCCCGGAGGGGTAGCCGATGTTTTCTCGAAGACATCCCTATCTGTTTTTTGTCCTGGTTTTCACCATGGTGGTGTCCGCTGCCATGCTGGGCATCTCCTTACTGGAGGCGGTCAGCCGGGACGCTTCGGAGCTGGCGTTCGGCGAGAAGGTCGGGGTGATCGAGATCAGCGGCATGATCCTGGATTCCCGGGAGCTGCTTGAGCAGATCAAAAAGTTCGCTGAGAACGACGGGATCAAGGCGATCGTCCTTCGCATCGATTCTCCCGGCGGGGCCGTGGGTCCTGCCCAGGAGATCTACCGGCAGATTCGAAAAACAGTGGAGAAAAAGAAGGTGGTCGCCTCCCTGGGAAGCATTGCCGCCTCCGGCGGATACTATATCGCTTCCGCGGCGGATGGGATTGTCGCAAACCCCGGCACGATCACCGGCAGCATCGGCGTGGTCATGGGGTATACGAATTTTGAGGCGCTGTTTAAGAAGATTGGATTATCCCCGGTGGTGATCAAGAGCGGGGAATACAAGGATATCGGCTCCCCGGTGCGCGAGATGACGGAATCGGAAAGGATTCTGCTCCAGCGGTTTACCGACACCATTCACCGACAGTTTGTTGAGGATGTTTCGGCGGGCCGGCGGATGAAGCCGGAGGATGTCGGTCAAGTAGCAGACGGCCGTATTTTTTCGGGCGAGGAGGCCAAGGATTTCGGTCTGGTGGACAGGCTCGGCAACCTTGAAGATGCCATTGAGTGGGCAGGGGAGCTCGGCGGCATCACCGGCAGGATCAACACGGTGTATCCGCCGAAAGAAAAACTTCCGTTTTTGGATTACCTGATGGATATGTCGGCAAGGGAGATTGCTCGAACAGTGACCCGGCTGGGAGCCCTTGCGATCACCGGCGGCTATCTCTATTGCCCGGAGGTCCATGAATAAACAGGGCAAACCGATTGATCGACGCTCTGCACGGCCTATTCAAAGAGGGCGACGTCACCAAGCCCTTTTCGAATGATCTGGGGGATATCGTGGATGAGAGAAACCACGCTGGAGGGTTCGCCCGGCACCGGGCCGCCGTCGATGACCAGGTCGATGCTTTCCCTGAAATGATCATGCAGCAGGGAGGGGTCGTCAAAGACCTCCTCGCCGGGAAGGCCGGCGCTTGTTGAGATGATCGGGTTTCCAAGCCCTTCCACCAGCTCCAGACAGATCCTATGGGCCGGTACGCGGATGCCGGCGGTTTTCCGCTTGGTCAGCATGATCTCCGGAACCATCTTTGAGCCTTCCAGGATGAAGGTATACGGCCCGGGGAGAAGCCTTTTCATGGTTTTATAGGCGTAGTTGGACACCTTGGCGTACTGACTGATGTTTTTCAATCCGGAACAGACAAAGCTAAAGGGTTTGTTTTTATCCCGCTTTTTCAACCGATAAATTTTTTCAATCGCCTTCTTGTTCATGATATCGCAGCCGATCCCGTAAAAGGTGTCCGTGGGATAAGCAATGATTCCCCCCTGTTTCAGGGTGTTGACGGCCGCGGCGATCAGCCGCGGCTGAGGATTTTTCGGGTTGATGGAAATCAGCATGGGTGCCAATGCCTCTTGTCGTGTAGGGAGATTTCGGTTTTTGACAATGACGGACCTTTTTCCTGTTGTGGGATGTCTTATGATAATGTTAATAAGCTTGTCAAGTTTGGAACCCATCGGTTTGAGTATTAGGAAAGAGCTGGAGGCATTATGGTAAAAGCACCGCCGGAAGAGACTTACTCCTTTGATGATGTTTTGCTGTTGCCGGGGTATTCGGATGTCGTACCGACCGAGGTCGATACCACCACCCTGCTTACTAAAAATATCTCCTTAAATATTCCGCTGGTGACTGCGGCCATGGATACGGTCACCGAGGCCAAAACCGCCATCAGCATCGCGCGTGAAGGCGGAATCGGGTTTATTCACCGGAACATGAGCATCAAAAGCCAGTGCCGTGAGGTGGAGATTGTTAAAAAGTCTGAAAGCGGCATGATCATCAATCCGATTACCACCCAACCGGATGTGCACATACGGGATGTCTTAATGTTGATGGAACAGTACCACATCTCCGGGGTCCCGGTGACCAAGGGGGATAAGCTGGTGGGGATTGTGACCAACCGGGACCTTCGGTTCGAAACCGACATGGATAAAAAGGTATCCGAGGTGATGACCAAGGAGAACCTGGTCACGGTGTCCGAGGGGATCGATCTGGAGGAATCCAAGAGGCTTCTGCATCAGCACCGGATTGAAAAACTCCTGGTGGTGAACGCCAAAGGGAAGCTTACCGGCATGATCACCATCAAGGACATTGAGAAGATCAAGAAATACCCCAGGGCCTGCAAGGACAGCTACGGCCGGCTGAGGGTCGGAGCGGCGTTGGGGGTGGGTCCGGATATGGAGGCGCGGGCCGATGCCTTGATCAGCGCCGGGGTGGATGTCCTGCTGATCGACACCTCCCATGGGCATACGGCCAATGTGCTGAATGCCCTGAAGCGCTTAAAAAGCATGTTTAAGGATGTGGAGGTCATCGCCGGGAATGTGGGAACGGCCAAGGGGGCCGAAGACCTGATCAATGCCGGGGCGGATGCAGTGAAGGTCGGCATCGGTCCCGGCTCCATCTGCACGACGCGGATCATTGCAGGGGTCGGGGTTCCTCAGTTGACGGCCATTCTGAACTGCCGCTCCGTCTCCAACAAGACCGGTGTGCCGATTATTGCGGACGGCGGGATCAAGTATTCGGGGGATATCACCAAGGCCATCGGCGCGGGCGCGCATTCGGTCATGATCGGCGGGCTTTTTGCAGGGACCGAGGAAAGCCCGGGGGAGAAGATTATCTTTCAAGGGCGCAGCTATAAGGCCTACCGGGGCATGGGGTCCCTCGAGGCCATGCAGCAGGGGAGCAGGGACCGGTACTACCAGGGGGATGGATCCGAGGGGGACAAGCTGGTACCCGAGGGGATCGTCGGCCGCGTCCCCTACCGCGGCACCATCGCTGAAAACGTGTTTCAGCTGGTGGGCGGGCTGAAAGCCGGCATGGGCTACGTGGGGTGCCGCACCATCGAAGAGCTCAGGGAGAAGTCCCGGTTCATCAAGATCAGCGCCGCAGGGCTTCGGGAGAGTCATGCCCACGATGTGATTATCACCAAGGAGGCGCCCAACTACAGCCTGGATTAGGGATGTTTCGGCCGGTCCTCGGACGCGCCCGGGCAGCATTCCTTAACCTTTCCGACGGCCATATGCCGCACCATGTGGTAAGACGATTCATGTCCGAAAACATCAATCAGTTTGTTCATCTTCACGTGCATACCGAATACAGCCTGCTGGACGGCGCTATCCGGCTGGATTCCCTTTTGGCGCGGGTGGCGGAGTTCGGCATGCCGGCTGTGGCCATCACCGATCATGGCACCATGTTCGGCACGATCCATTTTTATGAAAAAGCAATGGCGTCCGGAATCAAACCGATCATCGGATGCGAGTGCTATGTCGCCCCCCGGACGATTCATGACAAGACACCCATGGATCACAAAGGGGTTTCCCACCTGGTGCTGCTTGCGGAAAATGAGGAAGGATATCACAACCTCTGCCGCCTGGCCACCATCGCCAGTCTGGAAGGGTTTTACTACACCCCGCGGATCGACAAGGAAGTGCTCAAAGCGCACCATAAGGGTCTGATCGGGCTCTCCGCCTGCCTCAAGGGTGAAATTCCCGGTCTGCTCATGTCGGGAAGGATTAAGGAGGCGGAGACCGCCGCCCGTTTTTTTGTCGATTTATTCGGGGAAGGCAATTTTTTTCTTGAGGTGCAGAGCAACGGGATTGTCGAACAGGAAGGGGTCAACCAGGCGATTCTGGACATGAGCCGCAGGCTCTCCATACCGCTTGTAGCGACCAACGATTGCCACTACTTGAACAAGGAGGACGCCAAGGCCCATGATGTTCTGCTGTGTATCCAGACCGGCAAGACCCTTCATGACGCCAACCGGTTGAGGTTCAGCACCCGGGAGCTCTACCTGAAATCGGCCGAGGAAATGGTATCTGCGTTCAGCGGGTATCCGGGCGCGATTGAAAATACCCTGGCCATCGCAAAACGCTGTCATGTGGAGTTTGATTTTCATCCCCTGCATTTTCCCAGGTTCGGGGACAGCACCTCCGCTTCCGAAAAACAGATGTTTGAAGACCGGGTCCGTCAGGGGTTTGCAAAAAGGCTTGAACAGATCCGGCGGAGGAATTCAAATTTTGATGAAGCGGTATACAAAGAACGGATCGAGTATGAGATCTCTGTGATTCATAAAATGGGGTTTTCAGGCTATTTCCTGATTGTGGCGGATTTTATCGGGTACGCGAAAGAGAGGAAAATCCCTGTGGGACCCGGCCGGGGCTCCGCCGCCGGAAGCCTGGTGGCGTATTCTTTAGGGATTACGAATATCGACCCCATCGCGCACGGGCTGCTGTTTGAACGGTTTCTCAACCCCGAGCGCACCACCATGCCGGATATCGATGTGGACATCTGCGTCAACGGCCGGGAGGAGGTTTACCATTATGTGGTGAACCGCTACGGCGGACCGGAGTATGTTTCCCAGATCATCACCTTCGGAACCATGAAGGCCAGGGGGGTGATCCGGGATGTGGGGCGCGCCCTGGACATCCCCCTGCGGGATGTGGATGCCATTGCCAAGCTGGTTCCGGACAGCCTTCATATCACCCTGGATGAGGCCCTGGAAAAAGAGCCCCGTCTGAAAGAGAAGGTCGCGGAGAATGGAAAAATCGCCGAGCTTATCCAAGTCTCCCGGGTGCTGGAAGGCCTGAGCCGGCATGCGTCGACCCACGCGGCCGGCGTGGTGATCGGCGATAAACCCCTGGTCTCGTACCTGCCGCTCTATCGGGGAAAGCGGGGGGAGGTGCTGACCCAGTTCGATATGCACCAGGTTCAGAAAATCGGGCTGGTGAAGTTTGATCTGCTGGGGCTTCGGAACCTGACCATCATGGCGGACACCCTTGCCATCATCGCGGCTCAGGGAAAGACCCCGCCGGATCTTGACGACCTGGATCTGTCGGATTCAGCCACCTACCGGCTCCTGTCTTCTGGGGATACGACCGGTGTGTTTCAGCTTGAAAGCGCCGGCATGAAGGACCTGGTCACCCGCCTGAAACCTGAAAATTTCGCCGACGTCACCGCTCTGGTCGCCCTTTATCGGCCGGGCCCCAAGGGAAGCGGTATGATGGATGATTATGTGGACCGCAAACACGGCAGAAAAGCGGTGACCTACCTGGTGAATGAGCTGGAGCCGATTTTAAATGACACCTATGGGGTGGTTCTCTA
Organism: Desulfonema limicola; assembly: GCA_020722245.1. Taxonomy (GTDB): domain Bacteria; phylum Desulfobacterota; class Desulfobacteria; order Desulfobacterales; family Desulfosalsimonadaceae; genus DYLE01. The sequence goes on along the minus strand of DYLE01000009.1, from coordinate 6,622 downwards.
CCAGGAGCAGGTCATGAAGATCGCCAGCCTTCTGGCCGACTACAGCATGGCCGAAGCGGATATTCTAAGAAGCGCCATGGGCAAGAAGAACGCCGGCGTCATGGCGGAGCACCGGGAGCGTTTTGTCAAAGGGGCCATGAAAAACAACATCCCGGAGGACAAGGCCCACCAGGTTTTTGATATGATGGAGACCTTCGGCGGATACGGGTTTAACAAATCGCACAGCGCGGCCTATGCCATGATCGCGTATCAGACCGCCTACCTGAAGGCGCATTTTCCCGTGGAGTTTATGGCCGCCCTGCTGACCAGCGAAATGGGTTCATCGGACAATGTGGTGAAACATATCGCCGAATGCCGCCATCAGAATATACCGGTGATCCCGCCGGATATCAACGAGAGCGACAAGGGCTTCACGGTCAACGGCTCCAGAATACGGTTCGGACTGGCCGCGGTCAAAAATGTCGGCGAGGCGGCGATTGATGCGATCCTTGAGGCCCGACGGGAAGGCAAATTCCTCTCCTTGTTTGATTTCTGTCAGCGGGTCGATCTTCATAAGGTGAACAAGCGGGTCGTCGAGAGCCTGATCCAGTGCGGGGCGTTTGACGGAACCGGGCATAAGCGCTCCCAGATGATGGCCGCGGTGGAAGACGCTTTAGATTATGGACAGAAGGTTCAGAAAGAGGCAAAAGACCCCCAGATGCAGCTGTTCGGTACCGGGGCGGGAAGCCCTCCCATCAATCCTCCGGTCCTGCCGGAGATTCCGGAATGGAAAGAAAAACAAAAACTGGATATGGAAAAGGAGGTGCTCGGCTTTTATCTCACCGGTCATCCCCTGGAAGTGTATCAGGATCTGCTGGAGAAATACTCCGGCATCGATACCCTTGCTGTAAACGGAGACGGCGTAAAGGATGACGCGATCGTTCGTATCGGCGGTATCATCCGCAACGTCAAGGGGATCACCGACAAAAGCGGCAATCCTATGGTTTTTGTGGATCTGGAGGATGCCGGCGGTTCGGTGGAGGTGACGGTCTTTGCTTCGGTTTATTCTATCGCCCGGGACATTATTACCAATGATACGCCGGTGATTGTTCAGGGAAGGGTGCAGAAAAACGAAAAAACCGCAAAGATTATCGCAGACATCGTCATTCCCATAGAGAGGGCGGAGGAGACCTGGACCGCCAGCATGCATATCACGGTGGATTCGGAAAGAACAACTGCCGCAGAGCTTGAAAGGTTGTATGGAATTCTAAAATCATACCCTGGAAACTGCAAGGGGTTTCTTCATCTGGTGATCCCTCAAAAGACCGAGACCGTCATGGAACTGCCCGAACAGATGAAGCTTAAGGCCGGGGTGGCCTTGAGGCGGGAGATCGATCGGCTGCTGGGGTATTCAGCGGTAAAGACCCTGTGTCTGCCCGTGGCCTCATCCCTTCCGGTGCAGAACTTCAGGGGGAAAAAGGTTGCCCGGGGAAAATCGTCCAACAAAAAGACCGGGACATCAAATAAAAGGTGAGAGATATGCAGGTCCCCTTGCTTGACCTCAAAGCCCAGTACCAGACGATCAAAGAGGAATGCCTTCGAGTGACCCGGGAAATATATGAGAGTCAGTCCTTTATCCTCGGCCCTCATGTGGAAGCACTCGAAAAGGAAATTTCAGCATACTGTTCGACCCGATACGCTGTGGGCGTTTCATCCGGTTCGGACGCCCTGATGCTCTCCCTGATGGCCGGGGAGATCGAAAGCGGCGACCGGGTCATCGTCCCCCCCTATACCTTTTTCGCCACCGCCGGAGCGGTCAGCCGGCTGGGGGCCATTCCGGTTTTTGCAGACATTGAACCGGATACCTATAATATCTCTCCGGACAGGATCGAGACGGTGATCAAGAAGATGCCGGTCGCCATGCGCAGGACCTTGAAAGCGGTTATTCCGGTGCATCTCTATGGTCAATGCGCGGATATGGATCCGGTGCTCAACATCGCTCGAGAAAACAACCTGATGGTGATCGAGGATGCGGCCCAGGCCATCGGCTCCGAGTATCAAAAAAGGCGCGCCGGATCCATGGGGGATTTCGGCTGCTTTTCCTTTTTTCCTTCAAAGAACCTGGGCGGTTTCGGCGACGGCGGCATCATCACCACCAATTCCCAGGCGCTTTATGACAGGCTGAAAATACTCCGGGTGCACGGTTCCGATCCCAAGTACTACCACCGTTACATCGGCGGCAATTTTCGGCTCGACGCCCTTCAGGCCGCCATTGTGTCCGTTAAACTCAAATACCTCGATCAGTGGACCGCCGCCCGGCAGAAGAATGCGCAAACCTACCGTCGGCTGTTTGAGGAAGCCGGGCTTGCGGGAATCATTCGATTGCCCGTGGAAAAACAAACCCGCCATATCTACAATCAGTTCGTCATTGAGCTGCCCGACCGCCGGGATGAACTGAGGCGGTATTTATCGGAAAAAGGCGTGGGCACTGAAATCTACTACCCGGTGCCGCTGCACCTTCAGGAGTGTTTCGCGGACCTGGGTTACCAGGCCGGGGATTTTCCGGTGTCCGAGCATGCCGCCGGGCATACCCTCGCGCTTCCGGTGTTTCCTGAACTCACATGCGAACAGCAGAGCTATGTGGTCCGCTCGATCAAAGAATTTTATGCCTGATCCTGACAGCTTTGGTGGGAAAGAACAGCGCTACATATGAATTCGTGGAGGAAGCGCTCCGCCGCCGGCAGGCTCAAAACCGGCTGCGGCGGCTGCGAAGCCTTGCTCCTGGTACCGGCGTCGAGGTGCGTGCCGGCGGCCGCCGGCTGATCAACTTCTGTTCCAATGATTACCTGGGGCTTTCCCGGCATCCGGTTGTTCTGGAGCGTGCCGCGGCCTACCTTCAAAGCTACGGCGCCGGGTTCACCGCATCCCGCCTGGTTTGTGGGAACTATGAATGTTTTGACCGGGTGGAGGAGAAGCTGGCCGGTTTAAAGCAGGTGGAGGCGACCCTGCTTCTTTCCTCCGGGTTCCAGGCCAACCTGACCTTGATCCCCGCCCTGGCGGATCGAAACGCCGTCATCTTTTCGGACCAATTCAACCACGCCAGCCTGATCCAGGGCTGCCGGCTCGCCGGCTGCACCGTCGTGGTCTATCGCCACAATGACATGAACCACCTGGAACAGCTGCTGGCCGTGCATCGGAATAAGGGGTTTTCCAGGGTTTTGATCGTTTCCGAATCGGTGTTCAGCATGGAGGGGGATATCTGTGATCTGGAGTCCTTGGAAGCTTTGGCGGACCGTTATGAGGGATTTTTGATCATCGATGATGCGCATGCCACCGGGGTTCTGGGGGCGCGCGGCATGGGATTGACCTGCGGCCGTCGCGTGGATATGGTCATGGGCACCTTTGGAAAGGGCGGCGGTTCTTTTGGCGCCTACCTGGCATGCAGTCAAAGGCTCAAGGAGTACATGGTGAACCGCTGCGCCGGGTTCATCTATTCCACCGCCCTGCCGCCGCCGGTGGTCGGCGCCATCGATGCCGCGCTGGATTTGATTCCTTCCATGGATGAACAGCGGAAGGTCTTGGCCGGCAATGCCTCGACTCTTCGCCGGGAATTAAACCAGATGGGATGGAATACGGGCAGCTCATCCACCCAGATCATTCCGGTGATCATCGGAAATGAGTCGGATGCCCTTGCTTTTTCAGGCTGGCTGGAGCAAAACGGCATCCTGGCGGTTCCCATTCGACCTCCTGCGGTGCCTGAAGACGGGTCCCGAATACGCATTTCGCTTTCCGCCCTGCATGAGCGCTCCCATATTGACCAGCTGATCCATGCGTTTCGCAAATGGAGAAAAAGCTGATGCGGCCGGGGTTTCCTGAAAGGTTTTTTGTCACCGGGACCGACACCGGCGTGGGAAAAACGGTTGTCTGCGCTGTCTTAGCCGTAGGTTTGAAGGCGGCCTACTGGAAGCCGATTCAGAGCGGCCTTGCCGAAATCGATACCGACTGGGTTCGAAAGGCCACCGGGCTGCCGGACAGCCATTTTTTTGAGGAAACTTACAGATTGAGCCGTCCACTTTCCCCCCATGCCGCTGCTGAGGCGGACGGTGTCCGGATTGCCCTGTCAAAGATCCGTCTTCCAAGGGCAAGCCGGTTTTCGCATCTGATCGTGGAGGGGGCCGGAGGGGTCATGGTGCCGTTAAACCGCCGGCGTTTGATGACGGATCTTATGGTTCGGCTCCGGCTTCCGGTGCTGCTGGTGGCCCGAAGTTCTCTGGGAACCATCAACCATACCCTGCTTTCCCTGGAGCAGTTGAGACGAAACCGGCTTGAGGTGATCGGGGTGGTGATGAACGGGCCAAAAAACGACATCAATCGGGATGCGGTGAAGCACTACGGCCGCGTCAGGGTCTGGGAGCTCCATCGGATAAAGGAGATGACCCCGCGGGGCCTGCATGAGGCGTTTGTTCGGTATTTTTCCCATGAATGAGGATAAGAAGAAATTCCCCTATGTGGTTTGGCCTCCGTTTACCCCCCTGAAGCCCCGGCCCGAAGCGCTGCGGGTGCGGTCGGGAAACGGGGTGTTTCTTGAGCTTGCAGACGGCCGCAGGCTTATGGACTGCATCTCCAGCTGGTGGGTCACCCTCCACGGCCACTGCCGGCCGGAGATCGCCCAGGCCATTTATCATCAGGCCATGAGCCTGGAGCAGGTGATCTATGCCGGGTTGACCCATGAACCGGCGGAGGAGCTGGCCCGCCGCCTTTTATCCCTGCTGCCCGCCGGGCTTACCCGTCTGTTTTATTCGGACGACGGATCCACCTCGGTGGAGGTGGCCCTGAAGATGGCGTTTCAGTACTGGAAAAACCTCGGAATCAAGGGCCGCACCCGGTTTCTCGCCTTTGAAGGCGGCTATCACGGGGACACCGTCGGCGCCATGTCGGTGGGGCAGCGGTCGGTGTTCACCCGGGCCTTTGACGAGTTGCTGTTTGATGTGGATTTTCTGCCCTATCCTCAAACCTGGGCGGATGATTTTCGGGTTGATGAAAAGGAGGAGAAATCCCTGGCCGCGCTGGACCGCCTGCTCGCCGGTAACCCGGAGCGATATGCGGCCTTGATCATCGAGCCTCTGGTCCAGGGCGCAGGCGGCATGCGGATGTGCCGGCCGCGGTTTTTAAGGTCTCTTTCCGATCATTTAAAAAAATTTGATATTCCGGTTATTTATGATGAGGTGATGGTGGGATTCGGCCGAACCGGGGATTTTTTCGCCTGTCAGAAGGCCCAAACCACACCGGACATCCTTTGCCTGTCCAAGGGGATCACCGGCGGCTTTATGCCCCTGGGGGTTACCGTGTGTACGGAGCGGATATTTAACGCCTTTTATGATGACGACCCTTATAAAACCTTCTACCACGGCCATTCCTATACCGCAAACCCTCTCGGATGTGCTGCAGGGCTTGCCTCCCTGGATCTGCTTCAGAAGGAAAAGAGGCGGTTTATGGGCATGCAGGCATGGCATGAGCGGGGCATGGCCCTGCTTAAGGATCATCCTCGGCTGGCCTGTCACCGGGTATGTGGGACCATCGCCGCAGTCAACTTCAGGGAAGGCAGCGATCCCGGCTATTTGAGCGATCTTGGGCCGATGCTTCGGCATCGGTTCCTGGAAAGGGGGTTTCTGCTTCGTCCTCTGGGCAATGTGCTGTATATCCTTCCTCCTTATTGCATTACCGAGGATCAGATCATTTCTATTTATAAATGTATTCAAGAAGTTATCAAAGAAATTCCGGAGGCCTAAAAAAAATTTAAAAATTTTTAATTTTTAGGTTGACAAGCCCCAGCCCGGCGTGTCATACCGCAGCCTCTTGGCTGGCAGGGGGATTGATTCCACCTGTAAAAAAAAAGTTCTTTTAAGTTAAAATTTTTGTTGACAGGCAGGATTGGAAAGCATATTTATTATAACTGTTCCTGCATTCGAGAATAGTCTTTCCGAATGGTTCATTTTTTAATAAAATGAACGCCTTGATCTTTGAAAACTAAATAGTGACGTTTTGGAGTTGGGTCTTACGTTGATTTTATCCAAATTAATTGGAGAGTTTGATCCTGGCTCAGAATGAACGCTGGCGGCGTGCTTAACACATGCAAGTCGTACGAGAAAGCCGAAAGCTTGCTTTTGGCGAGTAAAGTGGCGCACGGGTGAGTAACGCGTGGGTAATCTACCTTCGAATTCGGAATAACCCGCCGAAAGGTGTGCTAATACCGGATAACATCCAGATGGCCTCGGCTATCTGGATCAAAGACAGCCTATCCCTGGAAGCTGTTGTTTGAAGATGAGCCCGCGTCCCATTAGCTTGTTGGTAGGGTAACGGCCTACCAAGGCGACGATGGGTAGCTGGTCTGAGAGGATGATCAGCCACACTGGAACTGGAACACGGTCCAGACTCCTACGGGAGGCAGCAGTGAGGAATTTTGCGCAATGGGCGAAAGCCTGACGCAGCAACGCCGCGTGAGTGATGAAGGCCTTCGGGTCGTAAAGCTCTGTCAAGTGGGAAGAACCTGTTTCGTGCCAATACCACGAAGCACTGACGGTACCACTGAAGGAAGCACCGGCTAACTCCGTGCCAGCAGCCGCGGTAATACGGAGGGTGCAAG
>DYLE01000199.1 GCA_020722245.1 Desulfonema limicola | reverse complement strand
TGGAGCGGGAAACGAGATTCGAACTCGCGACTTCAACCTTGGCAAGGTTGCACTCTACCACTGAGTTATTCCCGCTTCATCAGCCTCGTTCCTAAATACCTGAGTGGATTTTGTCAATAAAAAAATAAACAACAGCCTTCTCAGGCGGGGATGAAGTCCGCAGGCCTCACCGCCTTTAATGAAATGGCGTCTTCCGGGCAGGTGATCTGGCAGAGCCCGCAGCCCATGCACTTTTCAGCCAGCACCTGCATCACCTCCGCCCCCTCCCTGGATTCGGCAGCCGGTTGGATCGCGTGAAAATGACAGCGGTCCACGCAGGTCCCGCACCCCACGCACCGCTCCGCATCGATTTCGGCCTGGTACCTGCTCGGATCCACGAGCTTCAACCCCTCGGAAATCACCAGCGGCAGGATCTGGCAGCAGCAGGAACAGCAGTTGCAGATAAAATGACCGGCATGCGACCGGTTCATGGTTACATGAACCAGCCCCTTTTCCTCGCACATGCGCAGAATATCCAGCGCCTCCTGTTTGGTGATTTCCCTTCCGGTTCCCCGGTCCATGGTATAACGCGCCGCGTTATCCACCTGCAGGCAGACCTCTACGGGGTTGTCGCATTTATGCGCGATCAGACGGCAGGTGCACCGGGTGACCGCCAGCGCCTGGGCGTTCTCGATGATCCGGTCCGCGCTGTCCGCGTCCAGCACCTGCTGGTTCCCGGCGTCAATCGCCTCCCCCACCGGGATCACCCGGGTCACGGGCTTTGGAAAAACCAGGGGCGCAAGCCGGGCATAGGCAGGCCATTCCTCCTCCATGAACCGCTGCCAGAGGTCATGATACGCCCGGGGCGCCTCCGGCCAGAGGATGGTCCCGTCATGGAACTGAAGCATATCCCGGCACATCCGGTACCCAAGAATTCCGCCCTTGAATGATTTAAACGCCATACCTTTATGATACAGCTCCCGGCAGGAGGCCTCCACCGCATCCACCGGCCTGCCGGTTTTTTCGGCGAGCTGCTCCGGGGTTCCGGGCATGGCCATGAGAAGCTCGGCTTCTGCAGTGTTGACCACCATCCGAAAAAGCTCGGGGATCAGCTTGGACCCGGTGAGCATGATCCTGTCGGTCATCTGTTCATAAATATCCTTCTCCATTACCGCGCCCCCTTTTCTTGAAAAAAACGTTTACATGTACTTTCTGAAATCGATCCCCCTGTTTTGGCCCCGGCGTCTCATCCAGTCATCCTCATCCTTGGGCCTGGGAAGCAGCTCTTCGGGCGTTTTACGGATCAGGCGGATGGAATCGGAAGGGCAGGTGGAAACGCAGAGCCCGCATCCGATGCACCGCTCCCGGTTCACCTGATAGACCCCGTCGCGCTCGTCAATGGCGTGAACCTGACAGCGTTCGGACTGGCAAACCCCGCAGGCGATGCAGGTCTTTGGGTCAATCTCGGCATAGTAACTGGAGTTTACGGCGTCCAAAAAGCCGAATTCGTTGATTCCGCGGAGTATCCCGCAGCAGCAGCCGCAGCAGTTGCAGATGAAGTAATGCCCGCTCTCCACGTTCTGGATCATATGCACCAGGCCGGCTTCCTCGGACTTTTGCAGCACCGCGTAAGCCTCCTCCCTGGTGATCGGCCGCCCCCAGTGTCCGAACTGCTCCATTGTTCCGGGAATAGGCGAGACCGCCAGGCAGACCTCCAGAGGTTTGTTGCAACGCTGCCCCAGAAGCCCCTTCTCCTTTTTGCAGATGCAGTCGGCCACGGCAAAGGACTGCCCGCTTTCAATGAGGGTAGAGACCTTTTCATACGGAAGCGCCTCACTCCGGGCGGCCACCTCCTGTTCAATGGGAATCACCTGCATGTATTGGGGCTTATCGGAGAAGAAGGACTTGGCCAGGTAAGGGGCATAGTCCTCGGTCAGCTCGGCGAACTCCCGGTCCATCCGGTTGAGCTGAAACTCATAGATGCCCAGGACCCAGGGGATCATCTTAAACATCTTCACGCCCCCCAGATCAATGCCGAAAATCTCTCCCCTTTTCCACATGGCGGTGAGCTTCTCCTCCAGCCCCTCCAGGGGCCTGCCGGTCCGCTCGGCGATCTGGGAGGCGGTCTCCATGGTCAGCCTCAAATCACAAAAAAGATCGGCCTCTTCCGGAGTAAAGACTTTTTTAAGCAGTTGTATCTCCACCCCGCTTTCGGTTTTCGGAAACCCGTTCGGCAGGGTGTCTAAGACCTTTGCCAGCCTTTGATAAACCGCATCGCTCATGATCCGCTCCTTTTAGTTAAAGATGGGAATTTAAGAGGATCAATAGGAAAGAAGCTTCCGGAACCTGACAAAATAATCGATCCCCGACCAGATGGTGAACACCAGGGCGATCCACAGCAGAACCGATCCGACCAGATGAAAATCAATGCCAAGATAGGAATAGTGAAGCAGCAACGGAATCGCCGCGGCGATCTGAAAACCGGTTTTATACTTGCCCAGCATGGAGGCGGACGGGTCCTTGCCTTGGCCGCTGATGAGGTTGCGCAGCCCGGTGATCGCAAGCTCCCGGCCGATGATGACGCAGATCATCCAGGCCGGCACCCTTCCGTGGGGGATCAGCATGATAAAGGCGGAAGACACCAGAAGCTTATCCGCCAGGGGGTCCATGATCTTTCCCAGGTTGGACACCAGGCCGTAACGCCTGGCCAGATAGCCGTCGAAATAATCCGTGATGGCAGCGGCGCTGAAAAACAGGGCCGCCAGAAACCCGCACAAACGCCCGTCGTCCAGCATCAGCAGAATCACCAGGGGAACGGCCGCCACGCGAAACAGGGTCAGGCTGTTGGGGTGCGCCAGCAGCCTGAGTATTTCTTTTTTTGATGTCATATCAGACCGCCCGTTCAGGTTTTTGTTTTTTCCCAGTCCGCGAGAAACGCCTTAATCCCCTTGTCGGTCATGGGATGCGCGGCCAGCTTCTCAAGCACCTTGAAGGGAATCGTGGCGATGTCGGCGCCCATCAGGGCGGAGTTTAGCACATGCAGCGGGTTTCTCACGCTCGCCACGATCACCTCGGTCTCAAACCCATAGTTGTCGAATATCGTGACGATCTGCTCCACAAGGGTCATGCCGTCCTGGGACAGGTCGTCCAGACGCCCGATAAACGGGCTGACGTAACTGGCGCCGGCCTTTGCCGCCATAAGCGCCTGAAGCGGCGAGAAAACCAGGGTGACATTGGTCTTGATTCCCTCCTTGGAAAGGGTGCTCACGGCCTTTAACCCCTCGACGGTCATGGGTATCTTCACCACGATGTTCTGATGGATGGCGGCAAGCTCCCTGGCCTCTTTGACCATGCCCTCGGCATCCAGGCTGATAACCTCGGCGCTGATGGGCCCGTCCACGATCTTGCAGATTTCCGTGATGATCTCCTTAAAATCCCTCCCCTCCTTTGCGATCAATGAGGGGTTGGTGGTCACCCCGTCAACCATGCCCATGCGGTGGGCCTCCCTGATCTCGTCGACGTTCGCGGTATCAATAAAAAATTTCATCCTTTCACCCCTCCTGATCTGACCGGCTTTAATCCTGTCAAATGTTTCAAACCCGCCGCATTCGGCTTTGCGGCCATGGGGATGCAGCGCTGGCCGTCCCCGTTCAATTCCTCAAGCAGCCGCCTCATGGTTTTCTTCAGCACCGGATGAACGAAATCCGGGGCGATATCCACCATCGGGCGCAGCACAAACCCCCGCTGGTGCATCCGCGGATGCGGGATCACCAGATCAGGGCTCTGCAGTATCCAGTCGTTGTAAAATATGATATCAAAATCAATCACCCTCGGCCCGAACCTGACCCCGTGATCCATCCGGCCGGAGTCCTGCTCCAGCCGTTTGAGCGAGGCCAGCAGGCCGGCGGGATCCAGGCCGGTTCGGATACGGACCGCCGCGTTGACAAACCAGGGCTGTTTTGAATAATACATGGGTTCGGTCAGGTAAAACCGCGATACCTTCTCAGCCTGCACCGACTCCAGGCGGTTGAGGGCTGAAACCCCTCGAAGGCAGTTTTTCAGCTTGTCCCCCATGTTGGAACCTAAGGCGACATAAGCGGTATTCATCTGATTTAATCTTCCATCATTGACAATCTCGTAAAAAATCGAAAATCGATTTTTTACTCGGCGGGGAAGGATTTCTCATCCCCCGCCATTTGAATAAAATTCAAATGGTTCCACCCCCACCTCAGGCCGGGGCTTACCCGCCCTCGGCCTGATGACGGACTTTTTACATGTCCGTCAT
>DYLE01000198.1 GCA_020722245.1 Desulfonema limicola | reverse complement strand
CCATCCGGGCGGCCGCCGTTGCGGGCGGCGTGGTCCTGGTGGATTGTCTGACACTCTGGGTGGCCGATTTGTTGTGGAACGGGGGACCGGATGTCGAGAAGGCGCTTGCGGAATTGAGTGCTGGACTGTCTGATCCGCCCTGTCCGATCGTTTTTGTCTCCGGTGAGGTGGGAATGGGCATGGTTCCCGAGCAGCCTGTGGCGAGGGCTTATCGGGACGCTGTCGGCTGGGTGAACCGGCGGATTGCAGGAATGGCCGATCAGGTGATCTGGATGGTTGCGGGGATTCCGGTGCTCATTAAAGGCAGGGAGGAAATGGCATGAAGTATCTGGTCCAGGCCATCAGCTTTCTGAGCATCCTGCCCTTTCACGATGACGATGCGTTTTCGCCTGCAAAGGCGCTGCCCTGGTTTCCGGTGGTCGGCCTCATCCTCGGGGCCGTGGTTTCCATGCTCGATGGCGTTCTGTTGTGGCTGTGGCCGAAATCGGTCGCATCCGTGGTGGACGTCGTCCTCCTGGCCGGCCTGAGTGGGGCCTTTCATCTCGATGGTCTGGGGGATACGGCCGACGGCCTGCTGGGATACCGCAGCCGGGAGCGGGCGCTCGAGATCATGAAGGACAGCCGGGTGGGCGCCATGGGGGTGGTGGCCATCACGTGCTGCCTGATCCTCAAATGGGCTGGGCTGGCTGCCGTGGGAACGGAGAGGACGCTTTTGCTCATCCTGATTCCGGCCCTTTCGCGCACTACGGCGCTCATTGCAATGAAAACCCTTCCCTATGGCAGGCAGAGCGGAACGGGGAAGGCATTTTTTGGTGAACCGGTCCCGTGGGTGGCATGGGCAACCGGTGTTTTGCCGATGTCGGCCTGTGTGGTTCTCGGATGGCGGGGCTTGCTGCTGCTTGGGGTCTATGCCGCCTCGGTGCTGATCGTTCTTGGCTGGTATCGAAAACGTATGGGATGCATTACGGGGGATATGATGGGTGGTCTGATCGAAGTATGCGAAACGGCACTGCTGCTTGCCGCAGCCCTGGGGGGTGGCGGATGCTGACCGGACATGGCGGAAATTTTCATTACTGGGCTTCGGTTTTGGGCTGCCCGCCGGATGAGATCATCGATATGAGCAGCAACGTCAATCCGCTCGGGCCGATGGATGGCCTGGTGGCCTGGCTTCGAAATCGGATGGAGGTCATCGGCGCGCTTCCCGAAGCGGACGCATCGGAGGTGATCCGGCGATTTGGCGGACGCTACGACATAGATCCCGCCAGGGTGCTTGTCGGGAACGGGACCACGCAATTCATCTACGCCCTGCCGGGTATTCTCCATTGCCGGAAGGTGCTGATCTTCGGGCCGACCTATTCGGATTATGCCGATGCCTTCCGGTTGAGCGGAGCGGCGCTTGTGTATCGGCTGGCATCGCAGGAAGCGGGTTTTTGCCATTGCCTGGACGATCTGGATGCCGAAGAGCGGGAATGTGATACCGTGGTGATCTGCAATCCCAACAATCCGACCGGAAACCTGATACCCCGTGATGCGTTGGAGAGCTTCTGCCGGAGAAACGACCAGCGCACCATCGTGGTGGATGAATCCTATCTGCCGTTTTCGGATGCGGAAACAACCAGCACGCTTCTTGGCAGCGATCTGCCCAATGTCATCGTGCTGCATTCCATGTCCAAAATTTTCCGGATTCCAGGGCTTCGAATCGGTTTTGCCATCAGCGCAAATCCGCAAATCATCCGGAGATTTCGGCAGGCGCAGCAGCCCTGGTGCGTGAATGCGCTCGCACATGAGGCTGCCTGCTTCCTGCTCGATCCCCAATGCCCCACGGATGCATTCATTGCAGAAACGAGGCGATTCTTCGATTCGGAAAAACGCACGATGATGGAAATCCTTTCGCAGGAGAACGGGTTGAGGGCGTTCCCCTCTGCAACGAGTTTTCTGCTCATCCATCTTCCCGATGGTCTTTCGGCCTCCAGCGTGGTTGAAGACACGGTTCGGACCCACCGCATCCTGTTGCGGGATTGCGGCAATTTTTATGGACTCGATTCCCGCTTTGTGCGTGTTTCGCTCAAAACTTCAGAGGCGAACCGCCTGGTGGCCCGGTGGCTTTGTAAGTTGGCCAGAGGATGTTTGGGGAGATAGGGGTTATGGGTTATGGGTGATGAGTCGAGGCATGGCCTTTCATGAAGATTTCGCGTAAGTTGACGATTGAAGGTTACGGATTATAGGTCGAACGAAAAACCTATGCTGGATGGAGGGAGTGAGGTCATGAGCAAACGGTGGATGTATTTTTTCGATGAAATCGATCGGCTGCACAGCGAGTTGGGCGGAGACTGGGACAGGGTCAGAGGCCTTCTCGGTGGAAAGGGCGCCAATCTGGCCGATATGGTGCGCATCGGTGTGACGGTTCCCCCCGGTTTTACGATTACCACGGAGGCATGCAATGACTTTCTGGCCAAAGACGGCGTTTTTCCGGAAGGCATGTGGGATCAGGTCAAAGAGGCCATGGCAGGGCTCGAGATCCGGACAGGAAAACATTTTGGAAATCAGGATCATCCGCTGCTTGTCTCATGCCGTTCCGGGGCCAAATCCTCCATGCCGGGCATGATGGATACGGTGCTCAATATCGGGCTGAACGATGAAACCGCTCTCGGTATGGTCGCGCTGACACAGGATGAGCGTTTCGTCTACGATGCCTATCGCCGTCTGATCCAGATGTTTGGCACCGTTGTCATGGGGGCTCCGGATGAAGCCTTCGAGGATGTGCTTTCCGCTTATCGAAACAGGGTCGGTGTCGCAACGGATGCCGAGCTTTCGGCAGAGCACTGGAAAGCGATCACCAAAGAATTCAAGGACATTTTCCGAAGGCATGCCAAACGCGATTTTCCGGTGAATCCCTATGAGCAGTTGAGTTTGGCCATCAAGGCCGTCTTCAAGAGCTGGAACGGCAAGCGGGCAATCGATTACCGGAATGCTGCAGGCATCCCCCATGATCTGGGGACGGCTGTGAGTATCGTCACGATGGTGTTTGGTAACCTGGGAAACGACAGCGCAACCGGCGTGGCCATGACCCGGAACGGATCGACGGGTGAGCGACGCATCGAAGGCGATTACCTGACCAATGCCCAGGGTGAGGATGTGGTCGCAGGCATTCGACAGACCAAGGATATCTGGGAACTGCAGAAGGAAATGCCTGAAGCGTTTCGCCAGTTTCAGGAAATCGCCGAGAAACTTGAAAAGCATTACCGGAACATGCAGGATGTGGAATTCACCATCGAGCGGGGCAAGCTTTGGATGCTGCAGACCCGGGATGGCAAACGCACTGCGCAGGCCGCCGTACGGATTGCCGTCGATATGGCCGAAGAAGGCCTGATCAGCAAGGAAGATGCCGTGCTGCAGGTGGGCCCTGACCAGATCGATTTCTTTCTTCATCCCCAGTTTCCCGTCAAGGTTCTGCAGGATGCACGTGCTTCCGGCAAGCTCATCGCCAAGGGACTCAATGTGTCGCCAGGCGCAGCCTGTGGGGTGGTGGCGCTTGATGCCGATATTGCCGAGCAATGGGCGCAGAAGGAAGGGAAATCCGTCATCATGGTGCGACCCGAAACCCGGCCGGACGATGTTCACGGTATGCTTGCTGCAAAAGGGATCGTCACCAGCCGTGGCGGCCGGACCAGCCATGCCGCACTGGTGGCTAGACAATTCGGCAAGCCGGCGGTTGTCGGTGTTGCAGCCCTCAACATCGATCTGGGCAGGCGCTGCATTCATGTCGGTGATATGAAGATTATCGAAGGCGACTGGATTTCCATCGATGGCAATACAGGAGAGGTCTTCATCGGAAAACTCGATACGACCGTTCCGGATATCCAGGATCCGTGGCTGATCAAGCTGCTTGCGTGGGCCGACGGCTTCAGAAGGCTTGGGGTATGGTGCAATGCGGATTATCCAAGAGATGCCAAACGGGCAAGGGCTTATGGCGCGGAGGGCATCGGCCTGTGCCGGACAGAGCACATGTTTTTCGAGCCGGATCGGCTGCCTCTGGTGCAGAAAATGATCCTTGCCCAGTTGCCGATTGAACAGCGGGAGGCGCTCGATGCCTTGCTGCCCTTTCAACGGGAGGACTTTATCGGTCTTTTTCGGGAAATGGATGGGCTTCCCGTCATCATCCGTCTGATCGATCCGCCGCTGCATGAATTTTTGCCCAATCACATCGAGCTGATGCGGGAGTTGACGGATCTCAAGCTTCGCATCCGCCAGACGGGGACCCTTGCCG